>JAWXCM010000400.1:0-72162 GCA_034408745.1 Bryobacteraceae bacterium | reverse complement strand
TGGTTCTAAGTAGTAAGTACGCGCACAGGCGTACTCAAACCTCGCCCGAATCCGCATTCGCGGATGCCTGAAAAAAGGCAAATAACCGGAAATACCGGCGGACACTAAGGTGTTTGCCGGTATACGGTACAAACCGTTCCATAACCCCCACATAAGCGGTTGATTTTCAACCCTTTTCGGGTAATGACACTAACTTGCGTGTTTCGTTATGCTTGTGTAGAGCCTCAATAAATCCAGGTATTTTCTGTTATGGGGAGGGAATCCATCCGCTCGACGTCTGCCACAGCGGTCCTGCTGTTATCGCTCTTTCTGGGAGGTGACAGCGGGCCCTCGATTCTTCAGAAGCCTTCGCCAGAACTGAACCCTGGACTTCAGAAGATTCTCACCCAGGCTACGAAGGCTTATTCCGGCGGAGATATTCCGACAGCGCTACGGCTGTATCGACAAGGTCAGCAAGGGACGCCGGAAAGGGCGGCATACTATCGGGCTGTCTTTCTCACAGGAGCCGGAAATTGCGAGGGTCTGCTGTGGCGCAATGCAGAGGCGCTCCACTCCTTTCATGAGGCGATCCGGCTGGCGGAGCAATTTCACTACGACGACATCCTTATGAAGGCCTCAGTGGGGCGAATCTCGGTCTTTCGCCGGATGAACAACCCCGAGGCTGCGCGACAGGCGGTCGACCGGGCGGAGACTGTGGTGCTTCGCGTCAACAATCCCACAGCCCTCACGCAACTGGCGAGCGTCGCCCGCGACTTTGACTTCCCGAAGGCAGTGCGACTGTACCGGGCTGCGATCCTGACCGCGGGCATGGGATCCGATGACGGCGCTCTGGCGCTTGTGTGGAATCAGCTTGGTCTGGCCTACGTGCAGCAGGGGGATCTGGAGAATGCGGAGGTGGCTCTGACGGAAGCGTTCCGGCTTCGATGGGTCATCGGACGCCGGCAGCTCCAGACAACGTATACCTATCTTGGGATTCTTCGCCGGCTACAGGGCCGCAACGACGAGTCTCTGCGACTGCTGCTTGAGGCGCGCCGGCGCTCCGGCGAACCGGGAGGCGTGCCTCTTCATTCCATCGATCGGGAACTGGCCCGTACCTCGGCGGCCGCGGGAGACCGTGCCGCGGCGGTCGCTTACTACGAAAGTACGGTCCGGTATGCCGTGGAATCGCGTATACAGACGCTGCCCGCGGAGTCCTTTCGAACCTCGATTGAGGAGGGACTGCATGGCATTTTCGCGGAGTATGTCGCGTTCGCCATGGGTGAGTACGAACGGACAAAGGATGAACGGCTGGCTGCGAGGATGTTCGGCCTGGCCAGCGCGAGTCGGAGCTCCCTGTTTCAGGCCAGCAGCTCGGTACCAGCGAACCTTCCGCCTGAGTACCTGCTAAAAATAGCCGAATTCCGGAGGGCGCTGGCGACGTCGCTGTCAGCAACCGATAACGCAGCTGAAAAGCAACTTGCCTCACTCAGAATGGAGCTTGCCAACCTGGAACTGGAACTTGGTTTACGCGAGGAAAAGAATTCTCCCCAGATTTTTGAGAGCGAAGGCTCCAGTAAAACACTACAGGGTGTACAGAGAAAACTGAGGGAGACTGAGGTTCTGCTCAGCTTCATGGTGACGCCTTCCAGTTCTTTTGTGTGGGGCGTTACGCGGAACTCCTTTGAAGTTCACAGGCTGCCAGGAGCGGCGTTGCTGGCTGAGCATGTGACGCAATATCGGGTGTCCATGGAGACAGGCCTGCCAGAGGCCGAGGAGCAGGGACGGGTTGTGGCGGACGATCTTCTGGCGGCGTTGAGTGGGCGGGTCCGGTCGAAGCGAGACTGGATTCTATCTCTGGACGCACCTTTGTATGATTTGCCTTTTGCTTCGCTGCCGGATCCTTCCGGGGTTGAGGGGGCTCGGCTGGGCGGGATGCATTCGCTGCGGGTGATCCCCGCGGCACCGTCCATGAGCGATGCTCCGGCGCGGTCGGTGCTGTCGAAGCATTTCGCAGGTCAGGCGGATCCGGTGTACAACAGGGCGGACTCGCGGTTCGAAAGCAGTAAGATTCAGGGCAGTTCCGAGACAACTGAGCCTCAGTTGCCGAGGCTGCCGGGGTCTGCCAGGGAGTTAAGGAAATGCGCAGCCGCGTGGACGGTGGACCAGTCGCCCGCGTTGCTGACGGGTGTTGAAACAGGACGGGAGGCCCTTATGCGGCAAATCACACGAAGTCCCGCAGTCCTGCACCTGGGCATGCACGTAGTTTCGCATCCGCTGGCTCCCGATCAGGTGATGATTGCGCTGGGACGCTGGGCCGATGGTGAACCGGACTATCTGAGTCCGCTGGAGATTACGAAGTGGCATTACCCGCTGGGCCTGGTAACGCTGAGCGGCTGTAGTTCGGGCACGGGGCAGGCTCGTCAGGGTTTGGGTTTGTTTGGTCTGTCGCGCGCGTGGCTGATTGCAGGCGCGCAATCGGTGGTGGCCAGTTACTGGCCCATACGGGACGACGACGGGCAGTTACTGGCGGATATGTACTCGGAATTGAGCAGGCAGGGTGGGCGCACCGGAGCACTGGAAGTGGCACGGGCGCTGCAGTTTGCACAAAATCAGTCGGGCAGGCGAAGAGGCTGGCAGTCAAGTCCATCTTACTGGGCAGCCTTCTTCGTTGTAGGTAAGGAGTAGAACTGTGTTATTAATGCCGAGAGACCTACAGTCAATGGAATACGGCGAAAACGGCGACGCTTTTCAGGACGGTGCCGCACAAGAGACCGTAGTGGACTGGGCGAGCCTCGTCAACAGCGTTCGCTGCGGCGACGCGGCAGGAATGGAACAACTCTATTTCCTGTTCGAACGGGGCGTCCGGTTTTACTTGTTCCGTCGGCTCGGGCAGCAGGAACTGGACGATAAGGTGCACGACGTGTTTTTAATTGTCGTGCAGGCGATCCAGCGTGGAGAGGTCCGCGAGCCGGAGCGTCTGATGGGTTTCATTCGAACCATTGTGCGTCGGCAGGTAGCCGCGCATATTGGCCAGGTCGTTCAGGAACGCAAGGAAGAACAGAGTCTGGACGGGTCGACGATAGTGGCTGACCGCCAGTCGACGCCGGAAGAGAGCGCGATAGGCGAGGAGCAGAATCAGCTGATGTGGCGGATTCTGCGGGCGATGTCACCGCGGGACCGAGAGATTCTGACGCGGTTTTATCTGCGGGAAGAACCGCAGGAGAAGATCTGCTCCGAGATGGAGCTTACCGATACCCAGTTTCGTTTGTTGAAATCGAGGGCCAAAACGCGGTTCGGGGAACTGGGCCGGCGGCGGCTGGAAGGTACGCGACAACAGGGGCCGTCAAAACCTCGAAATATTTTTGTGAGAACTTTCGACCGGCTCCGACACTAAAGGACTGAGACTCGCAGAAGGCAACCCCCGAAAGCGTTCTCAGGTTCGTATGGAGACGATTCAAAACCATTTTCACCTGTCCAGTGAATCGCTCGAAGAGTATGTGTTGGGACGCGCAGCCGCTTCTGAGGCAGCCCGAATCAACGAGCATCTGTTCGAGTGCGACGATTGTTATCAACGGTACGAACAGGAGACTGAGCTCCTGGTCGCTCTTCGGAATGCAACACCCGCGCCGCAGGAAGTTACGGCGGCGGTACCTTTCTGGTCCAGACTCACGATGCCGGGTCCGCTTCTGGCGGGCGCGTCGGCGGTGGTCCTGCTTATTTTTTTTGTTCCGCGACTGAGTGAAACACCGATGTCGCCCGCATTTGCGGAACTCTCGGCATATCGCAGCGCCGGCGCGGCCATTTCGGCTCCGGCAAACAGAAATCTTGTGCTTCGGCTCGACACGACGGGGCTCGACGCCACGGGGTTAGGGCCAGCCAGCCAGTTTCGGGCGGAAATGGCTGACAGCACCGGTCAGGCGGTCTGGAGCGGCAATGCCGTCCAGAAAGACGGCCGGTGGGAAGCGATTGTGGATAAACGAATGGCACCCGGTCAGTACTGGGTAAGGCTTTACGCTGGCGCTAACAGCGATTTGCTCCGCGAGTTTTCTCTCCAACTGCAGTAACCTTTGCCGGGGAGTCGTCCGCAGCAGACGATTCCCCGATTCTTTCCACGTCAGGCGATCCGCCAGGTTACGCTGAAGGACGATGCGCGCCATCCGAGTCCACGAGCCCGGCGGTCCTGAAAAGCTGACGCTGGATGAAATTCCCGTACCTGAACCGAAAGCTGGCCAGGCACTGATTCGCATTGCCGCGGCCGGCGTAAACTTTATCGACATTTACCATCGCACCGGGCTGTACAAGCTGCCGCTCCCGTTCACTCCAGGCGGTGAGGCCGCGGGTACGGTCGAGGCTGTCGGGCCTGAGGTGGAACGCGTCAAGCCTGGGGATCGTGTGACCTTCGCCGGGCCTCCGGGGGGGTATGCCGAGTACCAGGTGGTTCCGGCCGACGTTCTGATTCCGGTGCCCGCGGGTCTCGACCTGAAGAAGGCCGCGGCGGTAATGCTGCAGGGCATGACCGCGCATTATCTGACGCACAGCACGTATCCGCTGAAGCCGGGCGACATTTGCCTGGTCCACGCGGCAGCGGGTGGGACTGGCCGTCTGATTGTGCAGATGGCGAAAATGCTGGGCGCACAGGTGATTGGGACGGCGGGGACAGCGGAAAAGGCTCGGGAGGCGTGCCTGATCGGCGCCGACGAGGCGATCCTGTATGACGAGAAGGATTTCGAAGCCGAGACGCGGCGGCTGACGGATGGCCGGGGTGTCGATGTGGTGTACGACTCGGTCGGCAAGTCGACATGGGAGAAGAGTCTCAACTGCCTGCGTCAGCGCGGCATGATGGTGAGTTTCGGCAACGCGAGCGGCGCGGTGGACCCGATCGCTCCGCTGGTATTGAACCAGAAGGGCTCCTTGTACCTCACGCGGCCGAAGCTGGGCGACTATATCGGCACGCCGGAAGAGCTGAAGTGGCGGGCTGGCGACGTGCTGGGCTGGGTTGCTTCGGGGAAACTGCGCCTGAAGATCGACGGCGAGTACCCGCTGGAGCAGGCGGGTCGGGCGCACGAGGATTTGGCGAGCCGGAGGACATCGGGCAAACTGCTGCTGATTCCGTGAATCTACTCGCGGAAGCTTTCCATACGGATTACTGCATCTGCGGCGGCGGCCCGGCTGCGCTGTTGTGCGCCGCTCTCCTGAGGCAGAAGGGTGCGGACACTCTGATTGTCTCGCCCCGGAAATTCGGAATGCTGACTCCGGTGCAGGCGGGCGGCCAGTCTGTTACGCCGACACCGATTTTTCCGTGGCTGGATTCGACGTTGTTTACCGATCTTCTGGCCGGGGCGCTGGACGCACCGAGCGTTCTCAGGGCGCATTATTGGGAGACAATCGCCCGTGAACCGGAGCGGTGTCCTGGGCGAGGATCGCATGCCGAGTTTCTGCGGGGGTTTTATGATGACCCGACACGGGCCACGATTCTGGCGGAAAAGCACCTTGGAGCTGCCATCTACGTTCGGGAAATGCCCGAAGTGCGCCGGAAGGTGTCGCGGCATTATCCGGCTAAATCCGCAGCGCGGCAGAAAGCGGGATATTACGACGGACTGTCGCCATATTACGTTTTCCTGAGGAATGCGGAAATCGGCCCAGCCGTAGATCAGGCGGTGTGCCGGGTTGCGCCGGACGAGTCCCTGGTGACCGCCGGGACGGTTGAGATCCGTTATCGCCATTTGATCAGCACGATTCCACTTTGGTCATTTTTGGGGTTGGCGGGAATGGAAACGGAGCTGCGGAGCGAGGCTGGCGGCGCGCAGTTTGTGTTGATGACGTCAGAGGAAGAAGCAGAGCCGAATCTTGTAGTCTACGACTGTGACAGCGGCTCTGCCGTATATCGGGTGTTCACGCCGCTGCCACGGGTGTTGGTGGTGCAGGTGGCACACGCGCACTGGAAAGCGGACGTGAGCCTTACGGCAAATCGGGTTGCGACTTTGCTGCGGCTGAAAACGGCTCCGGTGGTGGAACGAGTGATCGAGATGCCGGGTTGTTATCCGCTCGGCGTCTCCGATGAACCGTTGAAAGAAGGACTGTTGCGGTCCCTGCGGGAAAAGGGCATCGTCAGTTTTGGCCGGTTTGCCGAGTGGCGCTATGCCGATCTGGACGACCTGGACTGGGGCTCGCTGGGTCTGATGTGACAGATGCCGACGGTGTGCCTGCCATTGGGCTACTCGGACAGGGGCCGGGCCGCGGGTGGGTCGGGCACGATGTAGGTCTGACGGGACTGGAGACGGACTTTGGGCCAGGCTCGCTGCGCCTCGGGTGTGAGTTCGACGGAGACGCCGCGGGCGGAGCCGGGGATCAGGCCCTCGGGCAGGTGGAAGCCGAGCTGGTAGCGGCGGCGGAGGCGCTCGAGCGTGGTTCGCAGCCACGGAGCGGCGTCGGTGGAACGGAACGAATCGCCTCCGGTGAGGCCGGAAAGCTCCTCGACTCCACCCACCTGTGTGTTGCCGTGACCTCTCTTCTTTTTCTTCTCCTCAACGACCAGCGCGCACAGCACGGCTTCGGCCTGATGGAAGCCGCGCAGGACTAAGGTGTCCTTGCGCGCCCGCTCGGTGAGATCGTCGGTCAGGATGATGGTGGCGCGGCGGGCTTCGGGGCGTGCCTCCCTGCGCAGGTACTTTGCCGCTTCGTACAGGCCGAAGTGGATGTCGGTGCCGCCGCGGAAGTGCTCCCGATGCAGCGTCTCGTCGAGTGCCTGGCGGACCTTCTCGACGGAAGCTTCGAGTGGCAGGCGGAGGCGCGCCTCGCGGTCGAAGACCATGATACCGACGCGGTCGCCAGGGCGGAGGACGCCGAGCGCGGTGTGTGCCTGCTCGACCACACGGGAGATATGGGGGCTCATGCTGGTGCTGACGTCGAGGAGCAGGACGAGGTCGATGGGCTGGTCCTCATGGCCGAAGTAGCGGACGGGCTGATCGACGCCACCTTCTTTGAGCACGAAATCCGACTGCTGAAGCCCGGCGACGGGCGTATTGCCGCTGAGCACCTGCACGTCGACGCGCACGACGGCGACGCCGCCACGGAAGGTCGGGGGGTTCTGGCCGGGGCACAGCAGGGCGCACAGGAGAAGGAGCAAAGAGCGCATATCCATCTGTTACGCAGCAGTGGCCTGACGAGTTGCGAAATCTAGTGGGTTCGTTTTGTTACGCTGAATACCGCTGTCAATGAGCCAACTTAGAGAACGCCGGGCGCGCCTTGTTACGCAGTTCGACACCCACAAGATCGAGGCCGCGCTGATCTCGGGCCTCCCCAACATCCGCTATCTGGCCGGATTCACCGGAAGCAACGCGCAACTGCTGATCACGCGCGATTCGGCGACGCTGTTCACGGACCCTCGCTATACGGTCCAGGCGGGTGAAGAAAGCGACTGCAGAGTCCGGATCGTAAAGCGGTCGCTGCTGCCGGGCGTGATCGGGGCGATCGGGCGGCGGCAGATACGCCGGCTTGGGATTGAGCCTGGGCGCATGTCGGTGGAGACGCTGGCGCTGCTGGAGAAAGACACGAAGAAGCTCACGTTTACCGCTCTGCCGCCGCTTGTGGAGCAGCTTCGGATGTTGAAATCGCCGGAGGAGATCGAGGCAATTCGCGCTTCGGTGCGGACGAACTCGAAGGCGTATGCAAAGGCTCTGACACGGATTAAGCCGACGTCGAGCGAGAACGACATTGCGGCGGAAATCGAGTACTGGCAGAGGCGCTATGGAGCGTCGGGCGTGGCTTTTGCATCGATTGTGGCGGCTGGAGCGCGGTCGGCGCTGCCGCATGCGCAACCTACGTCGGAGCCGGTGGGGACTGGTCGGTTATTATTAATAGACATCGGCGCATTACAGTTGGGCTACTGCAGTGATATGACCCGCGTAGTGCATCTCGGAACGCCAGGCACGAAAGCGAAGAAGTTGTATCGAGCCGTTCTCGAATCGCAGCTTGCGGCGATTGATGCCGTGAAGCCGGGGATCACGGCTGGACAGGTGGACCGGGTGGCGCGAAAAGTTCTGGAGCGGCACGGGCTTTTGAAGCAATTCGTACACTCGACAGGGCATGGGCTGGGTCTCGAAATTCATGAGATGCCGCGGCTCGGCCGTAACGACAAGACCCGTTTACAAGCGGGCATGGCAATCACCATTGAACCGGGCGCGTATGTGGAAGGTTTCGGTGGAGTTCGCATTGAAGACACTGTGCTTGTCACAGACCACGGATGTGAGATCCTGACTCCTACGCCGAAGGAATTAGTGGTCGTCTGAACCTCAGTCATTATGACCATTGAAGAAATCAAAGAGCTGATCCAGGTTGTGAACGAAAGCGGCATCGCCGAGTTGGAGGTGGCGCGTGGAGACAACCGAGTTCGCATTCGCCGATCCAACGCGGCTCCTGTGTCGCAGGAAATTATCATGCCGCCCGCGCAGATGACAGTCGCGGCGGCGCCGGGCACGCCGTTTTCGGCCGGTGCGCCGGCGGGCCAGGGATTCGCGCCCGCGACTGGGGCTGCGGTTCCTAACGAGACCTCCGCGTATGTGAAGTCGCCGATTGTGGGCACGTTCTATGAATCGGCGTCAGCGGGCTCGGCTCCCTTTGTGAAGATTGGGGACCGGGTGTCGGCGGGTCAGGTATTGTGCATTATCGAATCGATGAAGCTGATGAACGAGATCGAATCTGAAATCTCTGGCGTGATTCTCAGCCGACTGGTGGACAACGGCAAGCCGGTAGAATATGGCGAATCGCTGTTTGCGATTCAGCCGGCATAGCCCGATGTTCAGCAAGATCCTTATCGCCAATCGCGGTGAGATCGCACTGCGGGTGATTTGCGCGTGCCGCGACCTTGGCATTCGCACCGTGGCGGTGTACTCAGAGGCCGACCGGAACGGTCTCCATGTTCGGTTCGCCGACGAAGCGGTTTGCATTGGTCCGGCGCGGAGTTCGCGCAGCTATCTGGACATTGCTTCCGTGATCAGCGCGGCAGAGATCACCAACGTCGACGCGATCCACCCGGGGTACGGGTTCCTGAGCGAGAATGCCGAGTTCGCCGAAGTTTGCGAGCAGTCGGGCATCACGTTCATTGGACCGACGCCGGAGGTGATCCGCGACATGGGTCTGAAGCAGCGCGCTCGCGCGCTGATGAAGAAGGCTGGTATTCCCATCCTGCCGGGATCGGAAGGGATCGTCCGGACGGCGGGAGAGGCTCACGGGATCGCCGCCGAGATCGGGTATCCGGTCATCATCAAGGCTGTGGCGGGTGGTGGCGGGCGCGGCATGCGCGTGGTCCACGATGAAACCGAGCTTGACGCGAATCTGCTGCAGGCGCAGCACGAGGCGGGCGCGGCGTTCTCCTGCGCCGAGGTGTACATAGAGAAGTTCATCATGGCGCCGCGGCATATCGAGTTCCAGGTTCTGGCCGATCAGCATGGCAACGTCGAGATTCTGGGTGAGCGCGAGTGCTCGATTCAGCGGCGGCATCAGAAGTTGGTTGAAGAAGCGCCGTCGCCGGCGTTGACTCCGGAGCTGCGCAGGCAACTGATGGACCGGCTGGCTGTGGCGATGAAGGCGGTCGGCTATACCAACGCGGGGACAGTCGAGTTCCTGATGGATGACACCGGGGCGCTCCACTTCATCGAAGTGAATGCCCGTGTGCAGGTGGAGCATCCGGTTACCGAAGCGATCACCGGGATCGACATTGTGAAGTCGCAGATTCTGATCTCGATGGGGGCTTCCCTGCCCGAGATTATCGGCGGCCCGGTTCAGTTCCGCGGGCACGCGATCGAGTGCCGCATTAACGCCGAGCATCCGGAGACGTTCGTGCCTTCGCCGGGCAAGATCACAGGGTTGAACCTGCCTGGTGGGATCGGCGTCCGGGTGGACACGGCGGCTTATACGGACGCGATCATTCCTCCGTATTACGACTCGCTGGTGGCGAAGCTGATTGTGTACGGTGAGACTCGCGATGAGGCGATTGCGCGCATGCGGCGGGCACTCAACATGTTCGTGGTGGAAGGCATCCACACCAGCATTCCGCTGCACCAGCGCATTTTGGCCGATCCGGAGTTTGTGGCTGGCAATCTGAACACGCACTTTCTGGACCGGTACTTCAGCAAGAAGCAATCGGCGTCGTGACGTCTTTCTGGTCCCTTGTCCGGCGCAACCGGAATTACCGCTATCTGTGGAGCGGTCAGGTTGTGAGCGAGATCGGGGACCACTTCAACACCATTGCGGTTCTGAGTCTGGCGTACGACCTTACGGGATCGGGCGCGGTTGTGGGCGGGATTATGATCTCGCGCACACTGCCACCGATTCTGGCGGCTCCTGTCGCGGGCGTGTTGCTGGACCGCATGGACCGTCGCAAGATCATGTTCTGGAGCGACGTGGTGCGGGCGGTGGTGGCGCTGCTGTTCGTTTTGGTGCTGACTCACCGGCAGGACTGGATGTTGTATTTGCTGAGCGCGCTGCTGGTGTTCGCCTCGCCGTTCTTCAGCAGCGGACGGTCCGCGGTGCTGCCTCGAATCACTGCGCCTGAGGAACTGCACACGGCAAACGCTGTCACGCAGACTACAGGGTGGCTCACGCTGACGTTCGGCACGATGCTCGGGGGGCTGAGTACAGCGCAGTTCGGGTACGAGTGGGCGTTTGTGGCGAACAGCCTGAGCTTCGTTTTTAGCGCGTTTGCTGTCTGGAAACTGCAGAGTCCGCGCGGGTTTTACGCGGAGCGGTCAGAGATTGAGGCGCATGCTTCGCAGCGTGGCCGGTTCTTTGGCGATTTCGCGGAGAGCCTTTCCTACATCCGTCGGACTCCGCTGATTTTGGCGATCCTGCTGGCGGGCGTGGGGTGGTCGACGGGCGGCGGTGCGGCGCAGATCCTGTTCACGCTGTTCGGCAAGGCGGTGTACAACCGCGGGGCTGAGGGCATCGGACTGATCTGGGGATTCGCGGGCGTGGGCCTGGTGCTGGGCGGCGTGATCGGGCACCAGCTGGGCCGACGGCTGAATTACCACCAGTATCTGCACGCGGTCTGGATCAACTTCCTGATCCACGGGCTGTCGTACATCGCGTTCAGCCAGACGGGGCTGCTGGGCGGGATCTGCTTTATTGCGCTGTCGCGGATGGCGATGGGCGCCAACAATGTGCAGAACCGAACCATGCTGCTGACGCACACACCGGATTCGATGCGGGGTCGCGTGTTCAGCACGGCGGAAGCGATGAACAACGCCACGATGATGGTTTCCATGTCGGTGGCGAGTATCGCGGCGATCCACTACGGGCCTCGGGATATTGGCTTTGTCGCGGGGCTGTTCAGCACGGCCACGGCGCTGCCCTGGGCGTGGGCGACGTTTGTGAAGAAGCTACCGGAGCCTCGGCGCGAGGTGGTTCCGGAGGGTGACGAGGAACTGGGACTCGGCGCTACTTAGGGCGATAAGTAACTTGACTGACCACACGAAGTAAGGCAATACTGTTTTATGGAATCGGCACGCACCCTTCAAGAAGCAATTGTTTACTTCTCGAACCCCGATAACTGCCAGAATTTCATGATTGAATCGCGGTGGGTGGATGGCAAGGTTGTATGCCCGCGTTGCGGCTCCGCGAACGTCACCTATCTGGAGAATGCACGCCTCTACAAGTGCTATGGCAAGCATGAGAAGGCGAAATTCTCGCTGAAAGTGGGTACCATTTTCGAGGACTCACCTATCGGGCTGGACAAGTGGTTTACCGCGCTGTGGCTGGTTGTTAATTGTAAGAACGGCATCAGCAGCTATGAGATCAGCCGAGACATCGGTATCAGCCAGAAGTCAGCGTGGCACATGGCGTACCGTATCCGGTTCGCGCTCCATCAGCAATCATTCGACAAACAACTGAGCGGCGAGATTGAGGTGGACGAAACTATCGGGCGCGCCACGGAAGAGCTGGACAAGACCGAAGGCAAGATCAAGAGCGATGGCAACAAGGGGGATGCGCAGCGAATCGGCGAAGTGGCTGCCGCGGGTGCGTCGGTGGGTGCGAGCAGCGGCGGGCTGGCGGGACGAGCGGGCATGGGCGTGGGAATCGGTGCGGCTGCCGGTTTGGCCACGGTGTTGCTGACGCGTGGTCCGGATACGGTTCTGGCGAAGGGCACAACGCTGGAAATGGTGCTCGACCGGCCGCTGACTTTCGACGAAAGTGAGCTGGATATTCCCGGAGGCTCGCGGCGCGGCGGCCCTTTGATCGGGGAAGGCTCGGGGCAACTGCCTAGGCAGAGCCAGCGGTCGGTGCCGATGGTCGGCAGGCGGATGCCGCTGTAGTTTGATTCAAAGCTGCGTAAATGGTAATGCGATGACGTTCGGGGCCAGAGGCAGCCGTACGTCGCCTGGATGAACGACGAAGCCAGGGCCGACCGTTTCGCCCAGTTCCTGCTGCAGGGTCCGAATGGATTTTGCCATGGCGGGTCGGGGTGTGGCTGACAATTTCACTTCGACGGGAATGAGCTTACCTTCGCTGACCACAACGAGGTCGACTTCCGTTCCGTTCGAGGTGCGCCAGCCAGCGTCAATCATCCAGTTTGTCGCTTACCGGTGCCGCCGGTGCGAGTCGGTGGCGCTTCGCCCTGGGACGCACAACACTCTCGCCTTCGCTTCCAATGTGCAACTTGCAGGCTCGACCGATCTGTGGGGCCGACCTCGAGTCCGAGACCTGCACAAATCCGTGCTTCGTCATGACACGAAGGCCGTCCTTTGTAAGTGGTCTCGCATAGACGGTCACCGCACCTCGACCCACAGGCGAAATCGCCGCGTTGAGTTGGGCCATAACGACCCCCCTTGCGTATTACGTCGTCGCAAAGACATCACCGACGTAATACGCAGCCGGCCGGGACCGACCGCCAGAAATGTGCTCGGGTCTAAAAGTCGACCCGGCCGCCTGGCCGAGGAATTGCGCGGACACCTTTAGCCGCCTTTAGCCGTGAGGGGCAAGAGCTTGAACGACCCGACCAGTTCGTGGCGTGTTGGCAGGCCAGAGTCTTCGACCACTCTTTGCACAATAGTAAAGGCTGAGCCGCACTTCGCCACCCACGCGCGCATCACCTCGATATCCGGCACGTCATCCCCAAAATATCGTGTGTACCAGGCGAAAAGGCAGGGAAGATCGCCAAGGCGGGCGTGGGTGCAGAGATACTTTGAATCGTGATCAACGTAATGCGGTATTCGTATATCAATTCGGTCGATCAGGAATGACAACATGAACGCTGTGGCGCCAACAGCCACGAGGACGCCGCCTACGACCATCAAGGCGCCGAATACTGAATCGGGAAGGGTAACGACCTTAGAGACCGGGTCCCTCGAAGCGCCAACGGCAAACACGGCTCCCCCAACCGTGCTTAAACCCAAAGCGGCGTCGAGTAGGGCTTTCCTGGACATTTTCCCCGATTATAACCAGCTCCCGCGGCAACCCACAATTCGTTTTTCGCTGGCTGGCTGCGAACTACGGTTGAGATGCTCCGTTCGAGATCCCAAAATGCCCGCACTTGTCCCCAAAAACGTGCTTAAGCAGCGTCGTTTTGCCCGACTGGCGGGGACCGGGTGAGGACAACGCGGGAAGTTCGCCCGCGGCTTTTTGGAGCACGGGTTCCAGCGCTCGGGCATGTAGTGGAGACGCAGGGGACCTCTGTATGCAATTACGCACTACGAATGCATAATATAATTGCATGGAGTCGCCGATTGCACTACGACACGCCCCCGCCTTCGGCGATTCACCAGTGGATGGCTTAGTTTTTCGCGCTTCTGTTTTCGGACGGGACTTCTTGAATGGGCTCGGCGGTAGCGCTGACTCCGGCACCGTCAGCACGGCTTTCAGTGCGCTCCTGAATCGGTCGAGCGCTTCCGGCCCTTCGATCATCTCCGTCTGGGGCTTGATACGTTCATGATGGCACGGTCGGTGCGATCTATGGATCGGTGAGTATCTGGCCATCAAACACCAACACGATGGGATCAAAATCTCCGCTTGCTCCAAGTTCCCCGTTGAGTTTTTTGAAGCAATGCACGGTTGCGAGAAGGTGCATTCTGTTTTCTGTCTCGCTGTATTGCATCCAGTCGTACACGTGGCTCATGGTCCCTGGTTCTTGATTACACTCTGCGGAAGCGAGTCCTTCTGATACGTCGACCCGCTGATTCGTTCGTGCAATGATGTCGTTGCGAAAACCTGGATCATTGAAGATGCGATATAATTCGCGCTTGCCGACCTTTCGGGGGATAATGAAGTCAGCAGGAGGTGTCAGCATGAGCCAGATCGTTGATTATGTGCGTGATTCCGTACGCGCTTATCTCGCGGATGAGATTGACACCGACGCCTTTCGCGTGTCGTTTGCGGGCGCGTATCACTATATCCGCTCGCGGTCTCCCAATGACGGAGAAGCGAATAGGCTGGCGAGCGCGCTGATGTCTCCCTTTGCTGAGTTCTCGTGTGGACACCGCTCAGAAGAATCGCTGCGCCTTGAACTAGCAGCAGCCATCCGCCCTGTTGCGCCTGCGCAGGGCTATGCCGTGCTCGCCCGCTGGGTAGACGCGATTCGGATCGGCCCACAGTGGGCGACTTCAGGGTCTTCATTCATCGTCCAGAGTTTTCAGCTAAAGAAAGCGTGAGTGCGGCCCGGGCCACTTCCTGTCCGTTATACGACAGTACGATCCAATTGCAGCCTATATATTTCGCCGACAGCATCAAGTTTATGCGCGCCTGGAACCCTGCTGGTGATGCTGGGTGTTCTGGTGAGGTGACTATCGTCACTGCCAAAGGGGAGCCTAGCATTTGGGTCTCTCCATTTGGCATGATCTGTTGAAAATCGATGATGGCGCGGTTCGTGTCGCGCTCGCAATTGCCTGCCACGAGTAGCGCCACGTCTATGGCTCGGTCTTGAATCAACACGTTGGGGATCGGGAGGATGGTAAAAACGTCGACGATCCTGATGGCGCTAAGAACGCCCCCTTCTTCCTGCAGAATCTTTTCGCAGACCAGGAAACTGATCGAGATTAGACCGGGCGGGTGCATTCGCACGCCAGCATATCACGTCTGGTCAGTGTAGTGAATTATGGCCCTACTTAGGTAGAAGTGGCCACCGGGGAATTCGTGCGCCACGAACTCGCCGTGGATATCCGTGGCGAGTATCGCGGCGATCCACTACCGGGCCTCGGGATATTGGCTTTGTCGCGGGGCTGTTCAGCACGGCCACGGCGCTGCCCTGGGCGTGGGCGACGTTTGCGAAGAAGCTACCGGAGCCTCGGCGCGAGGTGGTTCCGGAGCGTGACGAGGAACTGGGACTCGGCGCTACTTAGGTAGAAGTGGCCGCCGGGGAATTCGTGCGCCACGAACTCCGCCGTGGTCTGCTCACTCCAACCTTCGATATGTTCCCGGTGCACACTCGGGTCGTCCGCGCCGCCGCACGCGACGATCGGCACGTCGAGCGGCTCGCCACCGGCAAACACCCACTGACGGTAGAGGCGCGTGTCCGCTCTGAGAGCGGGCAGCAGGAGATCGAGCCCCTGCTCCGGGAGCTGGCCGCCGTGTGCGCGAATCTGGTCGATTAGCTCGGCGTCCGTCGGCTCGGGTGCGGTGCTGGGGCGCATGCGGTACTGGGGGGCGCGGGCGGCTGAGACGATCAGAAGCTCGGGCCGGATGCGGCGTGCGAGCTCGAATGCGATTCCCCCTCCCATGCTGTGGCCGAAGAGGGCGAACCGTCCCAGCTTTTTTACTGCTGGCTCCAGCACGTCGAGGATCGCGTCCATCGATTCCAGCGGCGGTTCCTTCAGGCGCGACTCGCGGCCCGGCAGTCGCACGGCGACGGGCATGGCGACGCCGTTGAGTGCGGCTCGCCAGCGCAGGTACTGCAGCGTGCCGCCTCCGGCCCAGGGCAGACAGACCAGCGGGAGATCGCCGGGTTTGAGTAGCTCGGCGCCAGCGAGGAGTGCGGGTGCGGCTCGCTGCTTCAGGCGGAGCGCGAGTAGCTTTTTCTTGTCGTCGGAGAGCTCGAATTTCGGCGCTGCGGTTTTGGGGCGGCGGAGCGCGTGGCGAAGCTGGGCCTCGAACGGCTCGACGGTCAGGTTGCGGGCGTAGTTGAGGGCGGCGTCGCGGGAGCGCTGTGCGACGTCGTGCCAGTGGGCGCGCTCGCTGGTGAGGCGTTCGAGCGCGGCGGCCCAGACACCGATGTCCTGTGGGGGGACGTCGGCGACGGGCACCATGTTCATGTCGAGCGTGTGGCGGTACTGGCGGATGACGTTGACCGGCAGCACGTATTCGACGCCCATGTGGGCTTCGGGCAGGCCTCCGGCGTTGCTGGAGATGACGGGTACGCCCCGGGCCATGGCTTCCAGTACGATGCGCGAGCGGGCCTCGGCCCAGACGGACGGGACCAGCAGGACGCGGGTGCGGCGGAGCAGATCGTCGATATCGTCGACCGGCGGGAGGATCTCGACGCTGGGCCGCTCCTTCAGTGCGGCGTAGTCGTCGGGATTGGTGCCCCAGGTAGGGACGGCGGCGAAGCGCAACTGCGGGAATCGGTCAGCCAGTTCCAGGAAGATCGAGATGCCTTTTACGGCGCAGGGGTTGGCGAGGGTGATGTATTCGTTTTCGAAGCGGCCGAGGAATTCGGGCTCGGGTCCAGGGTCGAGCAGGGAGATGGGGACGTGGAGCGCGTCGGTAAGGCCGCCAAATTCGCGGGCGTAGCGGGCCACGTACTCGCTGACTCCGATGACGGCATCGGCATTGCGGAGCATCTCCGTTTTTGCGGGGCTGGGGCCGGAGGCGTCGGGGCCGAACGGGACGGCGATGGTGGCTCGGATGAGGTAGACAACGCGGGCTCGGGGAGCCTTGATGGCGAGGTCGAACAGAAGTTGGCCGGGGTCGTCGGTGGAGGTGATGATGACGTCGGGGTCGAACGCGGCGATCTGTCCGGCGAACACGACGCGCAGATTGGACTCGTAGGCCACGGTGCGGACGTCGACGCCGTGGAGCGTGAAGCGGACGATGCCGGATTCGCCCCTTACGCCGTGGACGTCGCGTTCGGCGAGGTCGGCCAGGAGCTTGTCGCCATCGGGCTCGCCGAACGCGGCGACTCGGGAGACGACGCGGACCTGATGGCCCTGGGCGGCGAGGGCTTCCATGAGCAGGCGATTCGACTTGTCGCCACCGCCGTGCGAGGGGTAGTAGAGGGAATTGTGAGCGAGCAGGACGCGTAGTTTGCGCTCCGAGAGACGCAGCAGAAGGCGCTCGAGGTCCGCGGCGTCGAGGCTGGCGACGAAATGCTCGGCTGCTTCGCGGGATCGCGCGGATTCGTTCTCCCACGCCGCGCGGTCGGTGAGCAGCGTGCGCAGGGCGATGTCCCAGGGGGCGATATTCTGCGGCACCTCGACTGGCTTCGGCATGTGCGTTTCATCGAACGCGGCTTCGAATCGCACTACCTGCCGGACGGGCAGTACGAATCCGGTTCCGGACTTGGCTTCGACGAGGCCACCAGCGTCGCTGGCGACGACGGGGAGGCCGCGCAGCATGGCTTCCATCGCGATGAGGCCGAAGCCTTCGAACCAGACGGACGGCATCAGCAGCAGTCGAGCGCCGGCGAGGGCGTCGTCGATGTTGGGGACGCTTTCGAGGATGCGGACGTTGGGGAGCGCGGTCATGGCGGCGCGGTCGGCACTGGTGGTGCCCCATCCGGCGAGTCCGGCGAACTCGATCTGCGGGAACCGTTTGGCCAGTTCCAGGAAGATGCGGATGCCCTTGACCACGCTGGGGTTGATCATCAACACATAGCCGCGGTCGAAGGAGCCGAAGCGGGGCCACGGAGGCGTGCCGTACATGGGTGGGTGGATGACCTCAGCGCCAACGCCGGCGTGCTCCTGGATGTAGGCGGCTGTGGTTTTGCCGATGGCTACCACAGCGCGGGCTTTGCGGATGATGTCAGTTGCGGAGCGGTCGGGGTGCCAGCTTGCGGGGCCGAAGGGGTACCACTGCGGCGTGTGCGCGAGGTAGACGAGGCGGTCGGGCGCGGCGGCGTAAGCGGCTCGAAGGAGCGTGTGGGCGACGTCTTCGCTGGAGACGAGAACCCAGTCGGGGGCGAACTCGCGAACGTGCTGGGCCAGGACCTCGGTTCGGCGGCTGAGGTCGCGCACGGTGCGGATCTCAATACCGTCGACGACGGTGGCGGATTCGGGGTCCGTGCCGTCGGCGGGGCAGACGACTACGCAGGCGTGCCCCTGGGAGGCCAGGTGTCGCAGCCAGATCAGATTGCTTCGGGTTGAACCGCCCTTTGGTGGGGCGTATGAAGCATTCGCGGTCAGCAACACCCGCATCAGCTAAGACCGTCTTCCTGTGCCAGCAACTCGCGTGCTTCCTCGTCTGTAAGGCTTTCGATTTCGGCCAGTAGCGCGGCGTATTCCGCCTGGTCGATGCCACCGGTTTGCGCGTCTTCGATGCGTGCGGCCAAGCCGGAGAGCGTCAGGCCACCGGTGTAGACATCGTCGATGGGGAGCTCTACGCCGAATGTCTCCTGGATTCGCATCAGAAGCAATACGGCGACGAGGGAATGCCCACCGAGGTCGAAGAAGCTGTCGTTACGGCGGATGACTGGTTTTTCGAGCAAATCGGCCCAGATCGCGGCTACTTTGCGTTCCGTTTCCGACATTGTGTCATCGAGCTTCGCACCCGTTCGCATGGCTTCGAGAATGTCGGGGACCGTGGATAATTCGCAGGCGATGCGGTGGTGATCGACGGCGCGCCCGGCTACCTGCAGACCGGCGGCGGGCTTCGATGCGATGTGCTCTTCGACTGGCGCGGGGGTCCATTCGAGCTGGGCAATGCGGGTGGCGTTGAATGCGGCGTCGGCGGCGGGCTCGCCGAGAGACTGGACGAAGTCTAGCGCCGGTTTGTTTTTGGCCGACCGGACGAAGGGCACCTTGACCTGGGGCACGCCGGAGGCAAGCGCGATGCGGCCGACTTCAGAGAGCATGTGGTGCTCGACGCCACGGCCGAGGGCGCGGCAGCTGAGGAGCATGCTGTCGACGGTGAGGGCCTCGTCGCCAGGCAGCAGCACGATGACGCCGACCAGGCCGTAGTCGCCGAAGCGGTCTGTGACGTCGGCGGTCAGTATGGTGGCTCCGGCGGCGACCAGAGCCTGCACGTCGGATTCGTTGCGGCGGATGGTGGTGGTGTTGAACTGATTCGTCCGCTGCATCAGCTGAGCCACGCGCGGCAGCTTCGCGGGTGTCATGGGGGCGACGGCCACGCGGAGCTGGATGGAGGCCATGAAGTCGGCCAGTGAACGGGCGCGTCGAACCTCATTGCCGAACTCGGCGGACTGGGCGTAGTAGGCCGAGCGCCTGCGGTCCTCTTCGGTGACCACGGGGTGGTCGAAGGCCCAGACGTGCTGCAGGAAGGAATGGGTGCGGCCGAGGTCGGCGGGGAGCACGAGGGTCAGGACTTGCGGCAATGCGTCGGACAGTTCGGCGCACTCTTTGGGGTTATCGTCGACGAACACGAAGCTGTCGAGGCCGAGGGAGAGTTGCGCGGCGATGGAGGCGAGGTTGCTGGATTTCGGCTCCCAGTTGAGTCGCCAGGTGACGAAGTGCTCGAGCTGAAGAGGGAACTCGGGGTGGACGCGGAAGGTCTCGATCACGTCCTCTTCGTTGTTCTTACTGGCGAGCGCGAGCAGGACGCCGTCGGCGCGCTGCTTCAGCATGAACTGGTGGAGATGGCGGCGAGGCTCGTCCAGCACGACATTCTCCGGGCCGTCTTCGCCGCAGATGCCGGACCAGAGGGTGTAGTCGCAGTCGAGTGCGACGAGCTTGAACGGTGCTCGGGAGAGTGCGTGGGCGTGTCGCACCAGCAGGGTTCCGGCGGCGCAGAACCAGGCTTCGGAGTAGGGGATGCGGCCGAGCCGTTCGCCGTCTGGGCTGTGCGGGTTGGCGACCGGGTAGAGTGCGTCGAGGTCGGCACTTCGCAGCAGAGATACGCCGGACACGCCGTCGAGTGCGGCGGCGAGGAGCGCTTCCATTTCCGGTTCGAGTGCGGCGTGCGGTGCGGCTGGAGCCGAGGGACACAGCAGGACGGCGAGCGGCGCGGCAAGTCGCTGTGGCGCGGCTCGGAGTTCCTCTGCGAACTGGGCGACATTGCCGGCGAGGGCTGCGGTGTCGGGGGCCAGGTCTTCCAGCCGGAGGAGCACCACGTTGAGACCGTGGCCGTTGGAAGCGAGGTCGCTGGCCGGGTTCAGGAGCGACTGCAGCACCTGATTGTAGGGTGCGAACCGGAGATCGAACTGAGCGTGCAACTCGCGCGCCCAGAAGGAAATAACGGAACGCAGAGGGTCCGCCGTGAACGTGGCGGCAACAGCGAGGCGGAAGGTCCCGGAGGCTTGGTGGTTGGTCACGGTCGGCGACAATTCCATTGTAAACTCCCGGCCTGACAGCGTTCGTCGGCCAGGGTCTGATTCTGATACGATTCAGGTACCGGTGAAGTTGCCGTTTGGGAGGGGATGTGCGGAGTTTTACTCTGGCCCTGATGTTGGTGTTTCCGCTTGCAGCTGCTGAAATCCAGGCCACAGCGGAACGTGGCAAGTCGATCCTTCAGGAGCAAAGTTGTACGAAATGCCATGCAATAACCGGAACCGCGTCGACGGTTTCCGCCGATGCTCTGATGCGCCCTCTGGCGCGCGAGTACTCGCCGGCCGGGCTGGTAGCGACACTGTGGAATCATGCGCCGAAGATGTGGGGCGCGATGGCGGCGAGCAATACGGCGGTGCCGAAGATCTCCGAGCAGGATGCGGCGGACGTATTCACGTACTTCGCCTCGCTGCGGTATTTTGAGCCGATGGGGGATGCGGGCCGGGGTTTGAAGACGTTCCACTCGAAGAAGTGCGACGGATGCCATTTGAAGGACTCGACGGGCCGCGCGGTTGCGGTGTCGAAGTGGCAGTCGGCGTCGGACCCGATTGCGTTGGTGAGCGCGATGTGGAATCACATTCCGCAGATGCGTGAAGAGATGGCCAAACGTGGTCAGAAGTGGCCGGAGTTGACGGCTCGGGATCTGTCGGACGTGGTATTGTATGCGCGGAGTTTTCCGGCGAATCGGAATCAGACCATCCGTCTGGAACTGCCTCCGCTGGAAGGCGGCGACGGGCTGATTGAGCAGTGGGGTTGTAAGACGTGCCACGTGGGCAAGAACGAGTTTGGTCCGCAAATGTCGCGGCTGACGCTTACGGACGTGGCGGCGGCGCTGTGGAATCACGGGCCGAAGATGGTGCAGAATCCGACCCAGATTCCGGCGGAAGAGATGCGGAAGCTGCTGGGTGCGGTTTGGGCTCGTCAGTTTGTGAAGCCGGCCGGAGACGCGATGAAGGGGCGCAAGGTGGCTGAAACGAAGAAGTGCGTCACTTGCCACGAAGGTGGGTCGGCGCCGGACTTCGCTGCGCTTCAGGGCAAGTTTACTGTGCTTCGGCTGACGTCTGCGCTGTGGGCTCACGGTCCGAACATGCTGAAGCAGATGACGGAGAAGAAGATCGACTGGCCTCGGCTGACCGTGGTGGATGTTGAGAATCTGGTGGCTTATATCGATTCGGGGAAGCGGCAACCTTAAATGGATGGCGGGCTTGGGAGCCCGCCGCAGGTCTGGGGACCGGTCTGGGGACCTGCCCCCCTTTTCTGATGATTATCGGCCTTCGGAGGTGCGGATGAGGCGGATTCCTCTGGGGATGCCGTCCTCTCCGACCAGGACGTCGGCCGGTACTCGTTCGAAGAGGCGCTCAGGGTTTACCGGGAATCCCATGGAGCGCAGGGACTGACGGGGGAGCCGCACGCGTATTACTTCGCCGCGGTCCTGCGCGGTGATGGGTGGTGCGTAAGGGATCGCGTAAAATTCTTCGGCCTCCGTGGTGGAGGCGGTGACTGCCGGGACTGGCTCGGTGCGTCGGCGCGGTGTGGGCCGGGGTGCCTTTGCCTTTGCCGGGGTCTCGGAAGCGGCGACGACTGGCTGTGGTACCGGCGCGGGCGCTGACGGGACTTTCGCAGCAATTGGGACTGGGGCTACCCGGTACACCACGGCACAGGTGATGAGGCCCGCCATCGCGATACCTGCCCACAATCTCCACGCCTGCCACCAGGGTTTGACAGCGTGGTTTTCACGGAAGGCGGCGCGGAGACGCGTCTCCATGAATTCCGGAGCCTGGGCTCCAGCGTCGGCTTCCCGCAACAGGTTGAGTGCTTTCCCGATCTGTTCTTCGTTCTTCATGCCGAACACCTTGCTCCGGCGCTCGCCGCCTTTACGGTGCGAAGCTTCTCCAGCAGCATCCCACGGCCGCGGTTGAGCCTTGACCGTACTGTACCAACCGGCACGGCGAGTGCTTCGGCCGCATCGGCATAACTCATCTCTTCCAAATCACACAACACGACTGCCTCTCGATATGTTGCGGGCAAAGTCAGGACCGCCTGCCGCACGGCATCGACTGCCTGCCCACGGGTCAGCTCACTGAGCAGGTCCGGGCCATCCGCTTCGGGATCGAACTCCGGGGTCTCATCCATATAGACGTGTTTCCGGTCGCGCTCGATGTGCCGAAGAACGAAATTTCGAGTGATGCCGAAGAGGAACGCCGACAAAGCGCCGCGTCCGGCATCGAAGCGGGCGGGCTCGCGGATGAGAGTGAGGAAGACGTCCTGGGTGACTTCCTCGGCCAGATCGGGCCTGCCGCTCATGTGCAGGGCGAAGCGGTATACCGACGGCTGGCGGCGGCGATAGAGGACGGTGAACGCCTCCTCGTCACCGCGCGTCGAGCGCCGGAGCAGTTCCTCGTCCGTAGATGGATTCACATCCAGCATCAATCTCTGACGGTATTCCGGTTCCACACACGGAAAGTTCCCGATTCGTATCATGACAAATTGGAACTACTTTCGCCTGTCGATTCGAGTCCGCGGCGGCTGGACCACGTGCTGCTGGTGCTGCCGGGGGTATTTCCGCACAAGGGCTGGGAGGGGGCTGGCCGGGAGGACCGGCTGGCGATGCTGCGCGCGGTTTCCTGCGAGCGCGTTTCCGCCGCGGTGAGCGAAGGCGGGCTGTATATCGAGATGGTTCGCGAGGCTCGGGCGCAGTTTCCCGAGGCGGAGATTCACGTGATCTGCGGCCGGGATGCAGCGGAGCGGCTGGTGGGGTGGCATGCCGGGGATCCGTCGTTCTTTGAGGATTTGCGGCGCGAGTTTCGGATGCTGGTGGCGGCCAGGCAGGGTGCGTGGGAACCGGACGAACGGGTGGCCGAGGTGGTGGAAGTGCTCGATGCGGGGGGCTGCTGGGATGAGGTTTCGTCGACTGCGGTTCGGGAGGCGATTGCGGCGGGCGGGGACTGGCGGCGACTGGTGCCGGAGGTGCTGCACGGCGCCGTGTCGCGGGTGTATGGGGCGGACTGAGAATCCGCCCCCAGGGTTAATTAGCTGCGTTTACGAGGAGTGGACGGACCGCGTCCGGGTCCACGGCCTGGCGGCCGCGAGGAACCGCCACCACCGCGAGGGCCACGGTCATCTTTCGGCCCACCGGGACGGAATGGGCGCTTCGTTGGGGATCCACCGCCACTTCGAGGACCCCGGTCGTCCTTCGGCCCACCGGGCCGGAAGGGACGTTTTGTTGGTGACCCGCCACTGCCGCGGGGCGGACGACCTTCCCCATCGCGACCGCCTGGGCGGAACGGACGCTTCGTTGCCGATCCACCACTGCCGCGGGGCGGACGACCTTCCCCGTCGCGACCAGCGGGCCGGGAGGGACCGCGAGGCGGTCTGTCACCACCATCGCCCTGCGGCGGATACTCGGGACCCATGCCACCGCGCGGGCGTCGGCCTGTGGTGCTGGGCGGCGGCCCGTCGTCACGGCGAGGCGGACGGGCACCACTGGGAGGTCCACTGCGGTATCCACCACCACGGTCGTCATCTCTGCGAGGAGGACCGGAGGGGCGAGACGGTCGGCCTCCACTGGGAGGTCCACTGCGGTATCCACCGCCACGGTCGTCATCTCTGCGAGGCGGACCGGACGGGCGCGGGGGTCGGTCTCCGGCTGCCGGGCGTTTTGCAGCGGGACGGTCGGAAGCAGCGGCGGCGGGCTTGCGTGTGTAAGCCGGACGGTCGCCCGTTTCCCGCGGCGGACGCGGCACGTCTCCGGGGCTGTCGCGAGGATCGTCCTTTGGCAACGGAGGGTCGCGGAAATCGCGGCGAGGCTTCTCGCCTTCCCACTCCCGCTGCAATTCGTCCGGATCCAGCGGCACGTCCAGATCTTCTTCGATCTCGTCATCACCGACGGGCACGATCTCAACCTCAGCGCGCTTCGGTCCACCGCGGCGCAGAAGCGGGAGATCCTTGACGTCCTTGTCGGCTTTCTTTTTCGCGCTGAGCGCAGGCGGCACGATGGGGCGCTTCGGAACGTCGTCGCCGAAGATAAATTCGCGAACCTGACCATCTTCGTCACGGCGAGCCACGCGCGTCACCGGTGCTTCGGCCCGTTCGGGGACTGCGGAGAGGACCGCGTCGGCGACAGCCACCACGGGCCGCATCGCAACGACGTCGTGCACACGAACCAGGTAAGCGCCGTTGAGAATCGCGGCGGTAACCGCGGCCGCGGTGGCGAACTCGGTGCCCTCGGCGGTGTCCTGCGCGAGGAACGATTTGCGGGAGGCGCCGACCAGAATCGGCGTCAGCAGCCGCTTCATTTCCGGCAGCCGCGCGAGGATCTCAGAGTTCTGCTCTTTGCGCTTGCCGAAGCCGATGCCCGGATCTATGACGATGGCGTTGGACGGCACACCGGCTTTCACGGCCCGGTGCAGCGAGGCCTGAATTTCGGTCAGGATTTCGCCCATCACGTCGCGCATTGGCGGCAGCTTCGCCCATGTTTCGGGAGTGCCGCGCATGTGGTTGAGGATCAACCCCGCGCCATGATGAATCACCGTTTTGGCCAGGTCCGGCTCCCAGGTCAGGCCCGACACATCATTGATGATGCTGGCGCCGTGCTCCAGGGCGGCCTCGGCCACCGCAACTTTGTACGTGTCGACGGAAATGGGGATGCTGAGGCGGCCCTTAAGGCGCTTCAGCACGGGGATGAGGCGGCGCAATTCCTCCGCTTCAGAAACTCTTTCAGAGCCGGGCTTCGTGCTCTCGGCTCCAATATCTATGATGTCAGCGCCCTGCTCCTGCAACTCCAGCGCGCGCTCCGCGGCGGCGTCGGGATCAGAGTATGAGCCACCGTCGGAAAACGAGTCCGGCGTGACATTGAGTACAGCAACAATCAAAGTGTTCGGACCAAGCTCCAGGGCGTGGTCGCGAACCTTCCATTCCATTTTCTTGCGAATCATTCGTAACGGAGGCAGACGATCGGGTCCAGATTGGCGGCGCGATTGGCCGGGTAGTACCCGAAAAATATGCCGACGCCGACCGATATAGCCACACCCAGAGTAACCCAGACCGGAGACACCGTGGCGGGAATGGATGGCATCACTGTTCGGACGACCAGCGCAAACAGCGCTCCGAGGGCAATTCCTATCGCTCCGCCGACGACCGAGAGCAGCACCGCTTCCAGCAGAAACTGCGCCCGAATATCGGATTTCCGCGCGCCGATTGCTTTGCGAACACCGATCTCAGCGGTGCGCTCGGTAACAGAGATCAGCATGATGTTCATGACGCCGATTCCACCCACCATCAGCCCTACAGAGCTGATGATGCTGGTGAGGAGCACAAGCGCCCCGGTGAGTTGGTTCCACAAATTAGTCAGAAAATCTGGCGCGGTAATCTCGAAATCGTTCTGCGCGTTCATGCCTACTTTCCGGGCCCGGCGGAGAGCGTTGGTTACGTCGTCCACCACCTGCTCCGACGGAAGGCCTTTGGGAACTGTAAATCCGAGAATCAACTCTTTCGATTCCGGGTAGCGCTTGTGGAAGAGCGAGAACGGCATCACCACGAAACTGTCGACGCCCGGGCCACCGAATAATCCAGGGTCGTGCTCGAAGACGCCGATCACTTCGTATTGCTGGCCGTTCACGCGGACCATTTTGCCGAGTGGCGATTCGGCTTTGAAAAGCGAATCGGCCACCGCGGCCCCGAGCACCACCACAGGGCGGGAATGCTCTTCGTCGAATTTGGTGATGGCTCGCCCGTTGGACACGGCAAAGAGGGGGATCGCGTCGAAGTAGGACGGCTCGGCGCCACGCAGGATCACGCGTTCGACCGAGTTGGAGCCGTAGCGAACATCGTTGCTGTCGCCGAAGAAGAAGGCTCGGGTGCCGAAGACCGAAACGTTGTCGGCATGGGGAACCAGTTGTCGGACCATCTCGGCGTCGGTGGCCTGAAAATATTTTCGCTTCCGAATATGTTCAGGCATTCGGCCGAAGCGCGGTCCGAGCGGAATGCGCGACACGAAGTAAGTGCGCGAGCCGAATTCTTCCACACGGTGCTGGATGTATCCGTTCAGTCCGTCGATGATGGAGGCCACACTGATTACGCTGGTGACTCCAATCACGATGCCCAGAATGGTGAGCGCGGACCGCACCTTGTGACTTCGCAAGGTGTCGAGCGCGACCATCAGGTTTTCGTGCAGTTCTGCCCGGGTCATAGAAGTGTCCTCAGTCCGCGCGCAGCGCGACCACCGGGTCGAGCCCCGAAGCACGCATCGCCGGATAGATGCCGAAGAAGAGGCCGATGAGCGAACTCATCACCAGACCCAGCACCGCAACCCACGTCTGCACCGACGCGGGAAATGCCGTCAGCGTTTTCAACAGGAGCGCAACCCCGAAGCCTGCCACTACGCCGGTAACTCCGCCCACCAGGCACTGCATCACGCTCTCTGTGAGAAACTGCCTGGCGATGTCGCCCTTTGTGGCGCCGAGCGCCCGACGGACTCCGATCTCCTTGGTGCGCTCGGTTACAGACACCAGCATGACGTTCATGATGACGATGCCGCCCACGACTGCGGATATGGAACTGACCATCACGAACACCGCGAAGAACGCGCCGCTGATGCTGTTCCAGAGCGAGATGTAGCTTTCTTTTGTTCCGATAAAAAAGTCGCTGTCTTTTCCTGGTGGAACGTGGCGCTTTGCCCGCAGCGCGACGGTCACTTCGTCCTGCGCCTTGTCAAATGTCGACGTGCCCGGTTTGGCGAGAACGTTCAGCGTGAGGCTGAAATGCGGGCGCATTCGCAGAAAAGCACCGAGCGGAACGATCGCGAACGTGTCCTGATCCTGCCCCAGCACCGATCCGATTTTGGTGAACGTACCGACGACCGTATATTCCAGGTTCGCGATGCGGATTACCCGGCCGATGGGGTCGGTTGCCGGAAAGAACTGTTCGACGACGGCCGAGCCGATCAGACAAACCGCGGCGTCGTGCTTTTCCTCATTTTCGGTAAAATAGCGGCCATTTGCGAGCTCACGCGTGTCGATATTGCCCATGTTCGAGGTATGGCCATTGATCGTCACGTCGGCCAGGTCGAGGTCGCCCAGTTTGACTCGCGCCGTGGTGTTGCCGGTGGCTCCCACGTCCTGGCAGGCCTCGCAACTGGCACGTACATGGGCCAGGTCCTCCGCTTCGATCTTCTTGTATTTCAGGGCCTTCAGCACGAGGTTGAAGTCCGTCGCGGCGAAGGGCGTCCGTGCGACCTGGAAGACGTTGGTGCCGAGGTTGGCGATCTTCTGTTCCACATACAGGTTCGCCCCCTGCACGATGGTCATGACCGTGATGAGCGTCGCCACACCCATGGTGAGGCCGACTACCGTAAGTGCCGAGCGCAACTTGTGTGCGCGTAAGGAGGCGAGACTTTGTGCAACGCTGTCAGACAGAAGGAGCATCGGTTATCGTGACGTGCTTGTACTTCTTTCCGGCCCGTATGATGTAGCTGCCAGAATCCAGTTTGTGCGCAGGCCCCGAGTATGGCACTTCATCCTGAGTGCCCACCCGGAAAACGGCAACGGAACCACCTGCTTTAACAAGTTTGTCGGCCTCCGTGTTGGAGGAAACGAACCGCGCCTGAACCAGCGCGCGATTCAGGCGCGCATCGGCGACTGTGTAGTGCTCCAGCGTTTCCACGGGCGGCAGTCCACCCCATGCCGAAGCGACCTGATTTGCTTCTTCGGAGGAATGAAATTCGGAAACGATTCGGGTGGCCAGGTCCTTCTTCGCGGCTACCGGATTGCCGCCCGCGCGAATGCCCGCGATCTCTTCGAGCGATATATCGGTCAGTAATTCGAAGTACCGCCAGACCAGAACGTCGTCGATATTCATCAGCTTGCGGAACATATCCGCGGGCGATTCGGTAATTCCCACGTAATTGCCCTTGGATTTCGACATCTTCTCGACGCCGTCCAGTCCTTCCAGCAACGGCGTGGTGCCGACGATCTGCGGAGGCACACCATAATCGCGCTGGAGCTCGCGGCCCACCAGCAGGTTGAACTTCTGGTCCGACCCGCCCAGTTCGACGTCGCACTTCAGTGCCACCGAGTCGTAGCCCTGCGCCAGGGGGTACATCAGCTCATGCATGGAAATCGGCACGTTCTCGCGGAAGCGCTTCGAGAAATCATCGCGCTCCAGCAGACGGGCGACGGTGTACTTTCCGCACAGCCGGATCACTTCGTAGAAGCTCATGGCGTCGAACCATTCGCTGTTGAAGCGAATTTCGGTGAGCGCCGGATCCAGAATTTTGAACACCTGCGACTTGTATGTCTCGGCATTGCGGAGAATGTCTTCGCGGGTCATCGGGGGGCGCGTGATGTTGCGGCCGCTGGGGTCGCCGATGAGGCCCGTCATGTCGCCGATCAGGAAAATGACCTGGTGCCCGAGATCCTGAAAGTGCTTCATCTTGCGAATGAGCACGGTGTGTCCCAGGTGGAGATCCGGTGCGGTGGGGTCGAAGCCTGCCTTGACGCGCAGCGGCCGGCCTTCTTTCGCGGCGGACTCGAGCCGCTGACGCAGATCCTCCTCACGGATCAGTTCGGACAGACCCTTCTTCAGGTAAGTAATTTGTCGATCGACAGATGTTGCGGACAAGCAACCATTGTAGCTATCCTGAGCTTTGGTGCTTGTGTCCGTCCGCTGCCAATAACTCGCGGCCTTCCTCAACGGACACCATAAGTGTCTTCGCGGTTCCCATGCGAAGAAAATGCACCGAATCTCAAACAATACTGCACGTGTTTTTAGTGCCAGCCACGGTCTGTTCGGACTCCTGACCGGAGCCGGAGAGGCGACTGTGTCACTGGCTGGATCCTTCCGTCATCGCGCCGGAACGGCTGCGGATTTGCCCGTGGTGGGCGACTACGTTCAGCTTGATGACAATGGCCTGATCGGGTCTGTTTTGCCTCGCCGCACGAAGTTCTCCCGGCGCGCTGCCGGCACTCGCGACGAGGAGCAGGTGCTGGCGGCCAATGTCGATCTTGCGCTGCTGGTGTGCGGGCTCGACGGCGATTTCAATCTGCGGCGGCTGGAGCGTTATCTGGTGCTCGCTCACCAGAGTGGCGCCGATCCGGTGATCGTGCTGAACAAGGCGGACCTCGACCCCGCTTCCCTGCCCCTGCGTGTGGCCGAGGCACGGGGGGTTGCCTCGGGCGCTCCGGTGGTTACCACGTCGACGATGCGCGACGGAGGTGTCGGCGCGGTGGAGGCGCTGCTGGAGCCCGGTGTCACAGCCGTGCTGCTGGGGTCGTCGGGAGCTGGCAAGAGTAGCATCACCAACGCGCTGCTCGGCGGCCAGCATCTGCGCACGCAGGCAGTTCGGGAGCATGACAGCCGGGGCAGGCACACCACCACGCATCGCGAGCTGGTGCAACTGCCGGGCAAAGCCTGGATCATCGACACGCCGGGTCTGCGTGAGATACAGCTCTGGGCGTCGGAGGACACCGTCAGACAGGTGTTCGACGATGTGGAGGAGCTCGCGCGCGGCTGCCGTTTTCGCGACTGCAAACATTCCGGCGAGCCAGGGTGCGCTGTGGCTGCGGCCATAGCGGCGGGAGAGCTCGACGAAGGGAGGCTGGAGAGCCGGAACAAGCTGGGAGGGGAGGCCCGGACGATGACGAAAGCGAAGTTAAAGCAGATTAGCCGCGATATACGCGCGCACTATCGAGTGACGGGGAAGAAGTAAGTCGCGGCGGGGCGAATTCTACTTCGCCCCGATTCCGCCCTTCAGATCGCGCAGCACGCTTAACACACCGGGCACCAGCGTGATGACAAACAGCGCCGGGAGAATGAAGAGCACCACGGGAAACAGCATCTTGATGCCGGCTTTGCCGATGGTCGCCTCCGCTCGCAGGCGGCGTCGAGTGCGCAGAGCTTCGGCGTAAACCTTCAGTGCGTGGGACAGGCTGGTGCCGAACCGTTCGCTCTGGATGATCATCGCGGCCAGCGATTTGATGTCCTCGATACCCGTGCGCCGGACCAGCTGATTGAAGGCTCGGGAGCGGTCCTGTCCGGCCTTCACCTGCATCACGACGGTATAGAATTCCGCGGCGAGTTCCGGATAAATGTACTGCATTTCTTCAGAAACCCGGGTCATTGCCTGATCGAGCGCGAGACCCGTTCCCAGAACGATGCCGAGCAGATCGACGGTGTCGGGTAGCGCGTCCTGCAGCCGGCCGCGGTACCGCTTCACCAGGCGCTTCAGCACCATGCCGGGGAGCATCCAGCCCAGAATGCCCGCGGCGATGAGTGCGCCGAATTTGGTGGTCACGGGGTTTTCGCGCTGGAGATACAACATGCCTCCGAGCACCAGGAACAGAAATCCAAGGTGACAGGCGACAAACACCGCAAGCGCCTGCTTGCGCCGAATACCGGCCTGCGCGAGTTCTTTCTCGGTGTCGCTGAGGTACTCTTCCATCCCCGGAAGCATGCTGACGAAGTACAGGAACCGGTCTGAGAGGCCGCTGCCGAGACGGCGCCGCATGGGGCGGTTCGCGCTGGCGCTGGCACTCGCCTGTAGTTCCGTGAGGCGGTCGTCGAGCGCGTCTTCACGAGGCTGGAGGAGCAGCACCGCACTGAACGCGATTGCCGAAAGGGTGATTCCGAGTGCGACGAAAAAGAGAATGGCTGTCATATTTCTCCCTAAAACTTCGGACTCGCAATCTGCCGGATGACAAGAATGCCGACGATTTCAGAAACAATGGCGTAGGTCAGGAACTTGCTTCCGGTCTCATCGGTATACAGCAGCACCACGTACTCGCGCTTCAGGAACCACAGAATGATGCCGAAGATTATCGGCATGGAGCACAGCAGCGCGGCCGAGAACCGCTGCTGCGCCGTCGATGCCTTCATCTTTTCCACCAGGTACAGGCGCTCGCGAACCAGCAGCGAGAGATTCTCCAGCACCTCCACCATGTTCGCGCCAGTCTGCCGCTGCAGAATCAGACCTGTAATGAAGAACTTCAGATCGATGAGAGGAATTCGCTTGCCAAGGTTACGCAGCGCCACGTCCACCTGCATGCCCAGCGCCATCTCCTCCACCACTTTGCGAAACTCCTGCTTCGATGGATTCGACGTTTCCGAAGCAATCGTATCGAGCCCCGCGTGGATGTTGTGGCCCGCCTTCATGGAGCGGTTGAACAGGTCGATGCAGTCCGGCAACTGGGTTTCGAATTTGGCGATCCGCGCGTCCCTCTTCACGTTTATAAAGACGATGGGAGACGCCGCAAATACAAAAGCGACCGCCAGTTTCACCAGAAATACAGGGATAAATAAGTTGGCCGTGAAGTAGACGCCCAGAAATAACAGCAGACAGAACGTCGCGACTTCCGGCGCGCGATACTTCAGGTCGGCCTGTTCGATGGTGTCCTGGAGGCGCCGTATCAGCCCGACCCACTGGATGAAGTCTCCGAGCGACGCCAGGGTACCGCGATCTTCCCGCCGAATCAGGTCCGGGGCGGAGCGGTTGCGCTGCCCGGTGCGCGCCCGCAACTCACGCAGCCGGCCGATCAGGACCTGGCTGTTCGCCTCCTGCGGCGTAACAAACGCGTACCAGGCGGCACCAAACAAAGCAGCGGAAAAGATAAGAAATGCGATGAAGAGCCACACGGCTAGCTGATCTCCAGAACTTCCTCAAACACCGAGGATTCAATGTGAACGCCATAGGCTTTCAGCCGCTCCAGGACCTTCGGCCTGTGTCCGGATGCGCGGAATGTGCCCAGAGATTTTCCCGACTCGCTTTGCCCGAGCCGGTCGAAATTGAAGATCTCATCGATCTCGATGCGATCGCCTTCGATGCCCCTGACCTCAGAGATATTCGTGATCTTGCGGGACCCGTCATGCAGGCGGGTCATCTGCACCACGATGTGAACCGCCGCGGTAATCATCTGTCGGATCACGCGGTCGGGGACGCCCTGCGCGCCCATCATCGTCATTGTTTCCAGCCGCGAAAACGCATCCCGCGCGGTGTTGGCGTGGAGCGAGGTCATGGATCCGTCGTGACCCGTATTCATCGCCTGCAGCATGTCGAGGGCTTCGGCGCCGCGGCACTCGCCAATGATGATGCGGTCGGGGCGCATACGGAGCGCGTTGATCACAAGGTCGCGCTGCGTGATTGCGCCCGCGCCTTCGATGTTCATGGGGCGCGTTTCCAGCCGCACCAGGTGCATCTGCTGGATCTGCAGTTCGGCCGTGTCCTCAATCGTGATCACGCGCTCCTCTTCAGGGATGTACCGCGAGAGCGTGTTCAGCATGGTGGTCTTGCCGCTGCCCGAACCACCCGAGATCACCATATTCAGCCGCGCTTCCACGCAGCCGCTCAGAAAATCGAGCATGCCGGTAGTGAGCGTCTTGTTCTTTAGCAGATCTTCAGTGGTCAGCAGTTTCTTGCCGAAGCGCCGGATCGACATTACGGGCCCGATCAGCGACAGCGGAGGAATCACGGCGCAGACGCGCGATCCGTCTTCGAGACGCGCATCCACAATCGGCGACGAATCGTCGATACGGCGGCCAATGGCCGACACGATACGGTCGATAATCATGCGGACGTGCGCCTGATCCTTAAAGCGGACATTGGTTTCCACCATCCGCCCGCCGCGTTCCACGTACACACTGTCGTAGCCGTTTACCAGGATGTCGCTGATGGTGGGGTCTTTCAGCAAAGGCTCCAGGGGGCCCAGGCCGAACACCTCATCCAGCACCTCTTCGATGAGCCGGTCTCTTTCCGAGACGGTCATCGGGATGCGGTCCTCGCGCAACAGCCGCTCGACGACATTGCCGATCTGCTCGCGTACGCCCTCTTTATTGAGCGAACGGAGCTGATCCGGCGACAGCGAATTCAGCAGACGCGCGTGTAGCTGCGACTTGATGTTGAACCAGCGGTCGACGCCTGAAATGCTGCGTCCGGCGGTGGTGGATCCGGAACGGGGACTCATGTTTGTAATGCCTTACCTGGCCGCACTGGCTACGCGTTCCTCTTCTTTCGAAGTGGTTCCCGCGGCCGGTTTCTTACCGCCGGTTGCTTTGTCGACAAAGGAACGGAACGCCTTGTCCCACTCTGGCACCGTCTGGCGATCCTGCACCAGCGGCCGAGCCTTGTTAATGGACGCGAGCATGGCCGGAGTCGACGGGACACCGTAGAACACAGGCTGTCCGAGCGTCTGGTGAATCTGTTCGACGGTGGCCTGATGCGGGCCAACCTTCTTCGTGTACTGGTTCACCACCAGCCGGATCTGGTCCTGGTTGAAGCCCATGCGCGACAGATACGCAATGTATCGCTGCGCATTGCGAATTGCCGGATAATCCTGAGTAATTACCACGAATATTTGCGACGACGCCTGCAGGGCACCGAGTACCGTGTCATCCGACAGCGCCCGCCCGGCGTCGATCACGATGGACTCATACTTCTCGACGAGGAATGCCGAGAAGTCGCGGAACATGGCATCTGAGAAGTAGCCTCGCTGATCGAGACTGTCGGGCGGACCCACCAGGAAAAAGCCCAGCGGATCGCGCGTGACGAAGCCTTCAAACAGCGCCTGGTCGAGCCGCGACAGGTTTTCGCCGACTTCCACCAGAGTGTACTGGGGCTGCGCGCCGAGTTGCATGGCGACATCGTTGGCAATGGCGTCGAGGTCGAGCAGGACGGTCTGTTGCTTGCGCTGCGCCAGCACCGCTGCGAAGTTCACGGCCATGCTGGTGGTTCCCACCCCGCCCTTTGCGCCGAGAAATGTATAGATCTTGCCAAGGCGGCTCTGTCCTGCCCCAAAACGGCGCGGCGCGCGTTCCAGACGCGCCATGGAATCGCGGAAGTCGGTCCGGCGAATCGGGAGAATCAGGTAGTCATTGGCGCCGCATCGCACGGTCTGGATGACGGCCTCGGCATGGTCGTTGAAATCGGCCGCAATGATGTAGAGGTCGGGTGCGGCCTGACGAACTTTCTCCAGAACGCGGAGCGCTTCTTCGGGGGCGCCCGACAAGTCGAGGATGAGCGCCGCATCGGGATGACGCTCGAGTTCCTGCAGCACGCGGACGTATAGATTCGATGCAACCTCGGGATACTCGGCAATCAGCCGCGCATTCGGCTGATTCAGGAGATTGTCGCGAACGCTCTCGCGAAACGCTTCATCCGACGATGCAACAAGCAATGACAAAGACATATCGTTCACTGGGCGCAGACAGTCGAATCCGGACTGCAGCCCGCGCTCTCCATAGGTAAAGTAGCTCGAAAATCCGGCAGGGGAACCGGTGGAATCCCCAGATTACTCAGCACTCTTCGAAATTCGTATCCGGTGACACGCACGGTCACCGCATCTGGCACGCACTCGGTGGAACACTCGGCGCCATCGCAGGCGAAGGGCTCCATCTGACCGGTGTCGGCGTTGCGCTGATAGTACTCGACCGTGATGGTCGCGGCGCCCTGCGCAAACTGGTCCTGATCCACGTTCACCGGAACACGCTGGCGCATGTACGCCGCCACATTTTCCCCGCCGCCCGACGCACAGTGCGTCGAGGCATACTGCGCTCCGATGCGCGTAAACTCCACCACGCTGTGCCAAACCCACAGCAACTGCGAGGTGAAGATGATGCCCAGCGTCAGCGGCAGGATCAGCGCGCCGAACGTCAGGGCGAACTCGATGGTGGCCTGCCCGTTGCGCCTGCGCATCACAGACCTCCCGCCGGGACTCGAACGGTTGGGCGCAGCGTGACGGTCTGCTGCAGAAGATAGGGAATTGTGACCGTGACCTGAAAGCCTTCCGGCATCGACACCACGATGAACTGCGGCTGCTGCCCACCCTGGCTGATATCGCAGCCGGTGAGCGAGCACTCGCATTCGCTCAGGATCGCCGAATCGGCTTCCTGGCGCTCCAGACGAATCGTCACCAGGTCGGCGGTGAGCCCGGTGACCAGTGGCTCTGTCCCGTCGCTGCTCCCGCTGAGGGCAAAATTCTTCACCGACAAAATTTCCGGATCGGCCGCGTCGCAAAGGTTCGCGCCCTGCCGCGTGGCAACCAGACGGGCCAGCCCGTACAGCGTCTTATGCACCTGGAAATACAGGAACGTCACGCGCCCAAACTGGAATGTGCCGACCAGCAGGAGGATCAGCAACGGCATGAACATCACCGTCTCGATCATCGAATTCCCCGATTCGCGGGCGTGACGGCGGCGCAGCAGCGGGAGCTTCATTGGTGCAGCACCACCTTGCCCGGACCCGACGTCAAACTGCAGCCGCCCATGTAGCCCTGCTTTAGCGGCACCGGGCTTCCGATATAGGTCGCGATGAATCGCCCGTTGTTGTCTGAAGGATTGACGTTGATGTCGCCCTGGTTCGGCTGCAGCAGGAACTGACGAAAGCCGAGCACGGTCATAGCGTCGCTGCTGGCCACCGAATCGACGATGGCCACCGTAAGAATTCGCCGCATATTTCCCGTATATGTGGCGTAATCGTCCAGGTCTGTAATGTCGGAATCGGCGGAATAGGCGGTAATGATGTCGGCCGAACTGGCAATGGTGTCGCAACCGGTGGCCAGCGCCGCATCGAAGCGAGCGGCCAGGCCGCAACCATACTGCCCCACAGTAACTGGCTTCTGTGTCTGGCAATTGCCAGGCGTGGCGGAAACCCACACGGACTCGACTCCGGAGACCTGGACGCAGGCCCGGGTGCGGCTGGTGTCACTGGGAAGCCCGCCCGCGCCGATGCGAAAAGCCTGCGAGCTCTCGTCGGGAAACAGGGTCGCCTCTTCGTTGTACCGGTTGATCAGCAGATACGGGATGCGCGTGTCGCTGCCTGCGAGCGCGGTCGGCTGATTGGGTCCGGCACAGGAGAATCCGAACGTATAACGCGTGTTTGCCGAGAACCCGAAGTTGGTGGTGTCATCCGCATCGACGGGTGCGATGGCAATTGGTTCGATGCCGCAGGCCTGACAAACCGGCGCGCTGATGCCCGCCACCGCCCGCGCAGCCACCGTCACCTTGCGTTCCTGGGCAATGTTAAGAAAACCAAAGAAGGTCAACGGCGCTTCGGCCTGAATGTCGATTCGGACATGCCGGGCTGTGGCCGGGCCAGCCTGATCGCCTCCGGCGGCGTTGTCACCCGTTTCGGTGGCACCGCCGACGGTCTCAAAGAACTGCGGCTCCGGCATCGCGCTCTGAAGACGGCTGCTGCCCTCTCCGATTACTACGCTGCCGAAATCGTATTTGTTGGCATATCCGCCGGAATTTTCCACCGGAAATAAAGAAGCCACCTGCGCATTTCCGGTCGAGGCGTCGGTGCCGATCAGTTTCGCGGCAGCCGCCAGCGCCATCGCATTGGCAGCCGACTTCACCTCCGCCCGGGCCAGATACAACCGGCCCAGATCGATAGCAAAGCCCATGAAGCCAAAGAACACGGGCACAAGCAGAACGAGCACCTGTATCGATGTGGCGCCCTTTTCCCGCTGGTTGACCCGTCCTGCTTTCACGGTGCTGACTACCTCGGTTCCTGATGGCCACGCGGGCCAACAAACTTAGCCTTCGGCTTTTCCTTGCCCTTCTTCGCGGCTTCCTGCGCAACGGTTGGCAGGAAGGTCTCCATGGTGTCCGGCAACTTTGCCCGCTCTTCCGGGCTCAGCGGTTTGACGAAGTGCGGCGTGATCACTACCAGCAGTTCGTCCATCGTCTTGCGCGTGGAGCGCGAGCGGAACAGCTGGCCGAGAATCGGAATGTCGCCGAGCCCGCGGATGCGGCTCAGCGTCTGCACCACACGGTTGTCGATCAGGCCGGCAATCGCGAAGCTCTCGCCGTCCCGCAGCACCACTTCGGTTTCCGCGGAGCGCGTCGCGATGGCCGGGATCAGGAAGCCTTGCAGCGTGACCGCATTGGCGAAGTCGAGCGAGCTCACTTCGGGACGAACCTTCAGATGAATGGCTCCGCTGGCCGTCACGGTCGGCTTGAAATCCAGCCTTACACCGAACGGCTTGAACTGCACCGTGACGACGGGCGCGATGGCGCCGCCGGTGGTGGTCGCCTGCAATGTCGGGAACGGGAACTGACCGCCGGCGAGGAAGGTCGCCTCCGAGCCTTCGATCGTGATGAGGTTCGGCTCGGCGAGAATCTGGAGCAGGTTGCGCTGCTGCATCGCGCGGATGGTGGCGCCGATGTTCATGTCGGGCCGGAAGATGAACAAGTTCAGGAGATCGGCGAAGTTTACGCTGGTGCTGCCTAACTGCCCGCCCTGCAACTGCAGCTGCGAGAATCGCGGCGACTGATATTGCTGCGTGCTGATGGTGCCGATGGCTTTCGACGTATCGCCCGAGAAGTAGTTGAAGCCGAGCTCGGCGAGGTTGGTGCGGTCGACGCTGGCGAACTTCACTTCCAGCATGATCTGGCGCGGATCGCCAGGCGGAGGGATCTGCAGCAGATTGACCACGTTCTTATACCGGGTGCCAGCCAGCGCACCGAGCCGCTTCGATTCATCGGCGGTTTTGACGTTGCCGCTGAGCACCAGGGTCTCGCCACTGGCCGATACATCCACGGTCGATTCCGGAATCAGACTGCGCAAATCGGAGCGCCACTTGTCTTCCTCAGCCGTGTCGGTCCTGACCTTGATGTCCCAGCGCCTCGGCGATGAGCCCTGTTCCCAGACCATCAGCGTGGTCAGGCCGGGCGACTTGGCATTCACCATCACTTCATGCGGCGACACCACCAGCGCGTCGGCGATCTTCGGCTCAGAGATGACGACGCGTGTGACGTCGCGCTCGAACGTAATGAGTTCACCCTTGCCGGCGAGCAGCGCCATCTCGGCCGTGGCCAGCGACTGTGCGGTGGCTGAAAGAGCAGTCAGAGTCAGTAATATCCAAAGACTTCCGAAGAGTCTTTTCATTGAAAAAGTTCCTGAACGTGTTTGTCGCCGTGATACACGTCGACCACGAATTTTGGTTTAGGCGGGTCTTTTTTCTCGGTCTTTGCGGCTACCGGTGGCGGCAGAGGCTGGCCGTCGGCGCCGACGTTGCCAGTCAGCGAGGCCCACTGCTTGTCATCGCGAACATTCAGCGGAGGCCTGCCCACCTTAGAGTTCGCTCTGAGAGCGCGAGCCGTGCCCGCGAAAATGTCCGGGTCCAGCGACTCCGCGGTGGCAGACGCCGTTTCGACTGCGGCTTTGTCCAGCGGGTTGCGAAGCACCAGGCTCACTTTGCCCTGATTTTTTGCCAGTTCAATTTTGGAAGCCTGCTCGGGTGTGACAAGCAATACAGCGGCCCGCGTCTGCGTGCCTGCGGCGGTGGTCGGCGCGGTGATCGGCTTGCCGTCGGGGCCGAGCGTGTTCACCTCCGTGACGCGGCCAATCGACATCACCTGCACATCCTGCGCGATGGTGGCCGTAATGGCTTCGCGCATGGAACCGGTTCGGGTGAACAGCACATCCACCCTCGACCGGGGCTGGATGAGCCCACCGGCCGCCGTGCTGTCGGTGACTGGGATGGACATGGCTCGCAGTCCGGGCTGAATGAGCGACGATACGCCTTCGGCACCGGTGGAACTGGCCGTCTTGCCGACCACAAACGTCTCGCCCGAACTCACCGACATCAGCAGAACGCGGTCGATGATGGCGGTTTCGTTAAGGATCGCCATTTTGGGAGCGTCCTTTTCCGGCACGCGGACCTTCTTGAGGTCGGACTTCTTCACCCTCGTTCCGGCCGGGAGGTCCGCCGACGCCGCATAAACCTCGACCATCTTCTCCGTGTTGGCGCTGGTGGCGCGGGAGAAGACGAACCAGGTCAGCAGCGCTGCCGACACCCAGGCTCCGGCGAAGATCATGATGATTTTCTGTCGGTCCATTTCAATCCTTCAGTCTTTGCGGCGCTTCCAGCAGCGTCGCTGTTTCGTCCGCGTACAACCGTTTCCATCCCAGCGTTTCCAGAGCCGGGATCAGCGAGTACCGGTTGGGAAGCAGCGCGTGCGTGAACCCCATCTGCACGATTCGCTCGCGTGCCCCTTTGCGGACCTCAACGGTGTCGATATATTCCTTCATGTACGGAGCGCCGTAGAAATCGCTGCGTCCGTCAAACCAAACCTTGCGTGCTCCGTTGAAGCGGTAGATCAGGTAACCGCCATACATATCGGGAGCGAGAATCTTTGCGTCGAGAGGCAGCTTGTCGACAACCTGGTTGCAGGCCTTCACCGGGTATCGCTCTTCGGGGAATCCGGCTCGCTGGGCCACGGCTGGGATACTCAGCGCCCAGAACAGGACGGCGACCAGCAGCGGGACCAGCGCGCCGCCATGGAACCGGCGGTCGATGACCCGGAGGTTCGCACCATACTGCAGGAAGCCATCGAGCCACCGTCGTAACCAGGGCTGCACGCCCTTCCAGTTGCGGACCGATTCGGTGATGGCGCCTCCGGCAAGCGGCAGACACAGCATCATCACCAGCGGAAGCACGCGGGCCGATTCGAGGCCTTTGACGAAGAACAGCGAGCAGATCAGAAAATGCGCGAGCCGCTTCTGCGTCAGGGCGAGCACGCCTCCGAGAGCGGTCAGCACCATTCCGATCAGAATCTGTTCAGCGCCCAGCACCCGGAAGTTGAAGCTCTGGAACTCGCCGATGCGGTCGAGCAACTCACGGTCGCCGAGGTAGTGGAAGATGTGCTGGTGCACGGCCCAGCCATACGGGTTGACGATAGTGACCGCGAAGCTGACGGCTGCCGCCGTGACGAACCAACGGACCTGCTTCCAGTCGGCATCACGGTCGAAGCCCGACCAGATGACCGATCGAAGCAGCCGGTCAACGGCGTAGATGCCGAGAACCACGGAGAGCAGGAAGAAGCTGGCGTGGAGATTGGTCCAGGCGATGCTGAGGAGGGCGAAGGCGGGGATGCTCCGGATGCCGGTCTCGATCATGAGCAGGGTGGCCAGCAGGAACACCCAGCTCAGGACGTGAGGCCTGGCCAGCCAGTGGATGTTACCCGTGCTCAGCAGCAAAGTCGTCATGATTCCCGCGATTAGAAAATGCCCGCCGACGGCCCAGTGCAACCGGAACCAGAACCAGGTGGCGGCAGCGATCATCAGCCCATAGAAACCGGCTACATAAGCCGGGCCGCCGAGCAGATGCAAACCGCCAGCTATCACATCGGCGCCCCATTCCCATGCGAACCACGGCTGACCCTGACGGGTCATCGACCAGGAATCGGAATGTGGCAGGCCGGCACCGCTCAGAATGCGCTCGCCATTTCGTATATGCCAGCCGGCGTCACTGTCGCGGAACAACTGAGTGGTTCCGTCGTAGAACACAAGACAGTAGACAAGGGTCACCATGCCCGCCAGCAAAGCGAGATCGGGCACAAACCAGCGAAGCAAAGCCGAGGGCTTCGCCGCCGTCTCGCCGACGCTTCCGGCAGGCGCAGGGCAGGTCAGGTCCATAGGTGTAGCATCGGACCGGAATCGACCTGCCGTCAGACGGCGACCGACTGCCCGGACACGGAGCCGTTTACTACTGACCCGTGGTGCCGATGCTGCCGAGGCCCTGCGTGATGCTCGAGTAAAGGCTGACGACCGCGCTCGACAGCTGATTGACGGTGGTGATCAGCGCGAGGCCGACGGCGGCGACGATAAGCGCGTATTCCACAAGGTCCTGACCACGCTCTTCGCGAGCGATGGCAACGGCCAGACGAATGATGTAGTTCTTCATGATGTTCTCCTCAGTTGCTTCCGGATCCCGGAGAAGCCGAACGATCGTTTCTGCCGGTCGAATCGGCCGTATTTCTGCCTCTGGTCTCGTACTTCGAGCCGAATAAAACGTCCAAAACCCGCTGCCACGGTGTTTTCGGTGAACCGTCGTGAGACAGTGTTACCGAACCGCCCTCGAGCGAGGCCAGTAGCTGCAGATTGCTCAATGCCGCCGGGTGATCTTTTTGATATCTTAGCGCCGCCTGCAACTGCATCCGCGCCTGGTCCAGTTCACCCCGCTCGATCAGTATGGCAGCGAGGTTGCTGTGGGCGGTTGCGGGCTCGGCGACAAGCCGCAGTTCGGAGAGAGCGAGCGAGGGGTCGGCGGCCATCGCCATGGCCAGGTTGTTCTTCGCCAGTGACGAAGCGGGCGCAAGCGCAACGGCCCGGCGGAACTCGGCGGTAGAGTCCGGGGCGCGGCCCTGCAGCAGCAGGTTGTAGCCGAGGTTGTTGTGGAACGCGTCGGAGGAGTCGCGGAGCCGGAGCGATTCGCGGTGGCTCACTTCCCCGCCCTTGTAATCGCGGGCTTCGTCCTGCAGGATGCCGAGCCAGCTCCAGGCGTCAGCCGACGCGGCTGGTCTGGCGGAGACGAACTGCTGCAGTCCGGCACGGGCGGCCACGCCCTGCCCCAGCGAATCGAGCGAACGGGCCAGTCCCACTGCGACCTCGGCGTTATCGGGGAAGCGGGTTGCGGCCATCCGGTAGTGCTCCAGCGCGACGTCGGGGAAGTTGTGCTCCTTATAATTCTTCGCGAGGGCGAGGCGGGCGGCCACGTCGTCCGGATTCTTCGCCAGCGCGTCGCGCCAGGCCCGAACGCGCAGATCGCCCTCGCCGGCGTCGACGGCGTTCCTGATCTGCCGGGCGAAGGTATCGCGGGATGCCGACGGAGCGGCCATAACGGCCTCCATCTGCCTCGTCTTAGGGATCTTCGCCGCTTTCGGGGTCTTCGGCGCGCGGCGGGTGGACGGGGTGGCGGCCGACCGCGACGACCGATCCTGCACGGTTCGGGCACAGGAACTGGATGCCAGCGAGGCCAGCAACAGCGCGGCCCCTGCCAAAGCGCCCGGAACAGCAATTGGATTTCGGCTCGTCATCGCTCGAACTCGAGTTGGTCGCCTTTCTGAGTTCCCGTCAGCTCCAGAGTGCCGGCTGGCAGCTCCAGCACCGAATGGGCCCACAGACACAGGGCGATCCCTCTCTTGCCCATATCCTTTCTGATCTTCAGTACCAGCTTCTTCTTATTCAGGAAGACAACGTCGATGGGGAACTTCATCCCCCATGTGTGCACGCCTTCGCAGGGAGCGATCCACAAGCCTTCGCCCGCGGGCAGGCTGGTGTGCTTCAACAGCCCTGTCCGTCGCTTTGCGCTGGTATCCGCCACCCCGACAGCGTGGCCGAGCAGAACTTCCCTGGTAACGTTTCGAACGCGCAAAGAGATCCACCTGCAAGTTGTGGGCAGACTTCACGTGTCGCCCAACAGTTCATTTCCCGTTAAGTGAGGTAAACACGCAGACGGGCTATTTGTTGCGGGCCGGAGTGCAACTTCTCTAACGGGGAGGGGTTTATTCTATTTCATTGAGGAGAACTGTGCGATCTTTTGTCTTTTCTCTACGTTGGCCTGTTGCGCTGACGTTAGCCCTGGTTATTCACACCGCTGTACTTGCCCAGTCCGGACCCTCGTTCGGCGACGTCGTCTCCCTCGGCTACACGCCGTCGGACGTGGCACTGGATGAGGCTCGGGGCCGGGTCTACATTGTGAACTCGAATGCCAATCGCCTTGAGGTGTATGACTACCAGTCCAACCGGCTGGCGGGCAGCATCACGGTGGGGACCTACCCGGTCAGCGCCGCGTTGTCGATGGACGGCTCCTCTTTGTACGTCACCAATCGCGAATCTTCCAGCCTGAGCGTGATCGATCTGGAGCGGTTCGCGGTGCGTGAGGTGGTGAGTCTCCCGGCGCGTCCGGAAGGTGTGGCCTCCGGTGTCGACGGACGGGTGCTGATTACGACGCAGGGAACCGGCACCAACAACGCCCTCAACACGCTCCTGCTTTACGATCGCAACCAGAGCGCCGGGCAGCAGATTCTCTCGCTGCCGACTCCGCAGTCGATTTCGACGCCGACGCCTCTGAATCAGGTGTTTGTCGGCCGTCCCGCCGTGGCCTTCCCGGGCCGCCTGCTGCGGACCCCCGACGGGCAGTTCATTATTGGTATGGTCGCCATCAACCAGACGGCGAATGGCGCGCAGACCACCATGTTCGTGTTCGAGACGGCCTCGGGCGTGGTGCTGAAGAGCCGCACCGTCACGGGTCAGTCTTCGGTATTGTCGATCTCGCCGGACGGATCGCGCTTTATGGCCGGCTCCACCTTGTATGACGCGGCGTCGCTGGCGGTAATCGGCCAGATGAACACGTCGAACCTGCCGTTCTTCATTCAGGTTCTCAACAACGGCGTCACGGGCAACAACCCCAACTTCAACATCCAGTTCAATTACGGCGGCAGCGCGTTCTCACCCGACGGCACCACCGTCTACAGCGCCTTCAACACGGCCGGCGCCAACCTTCGTCCCAGTGCCAATGTTTTGTACCTTGGTAGTCCAACGCATCTTGGCGTCAGGCTGGGACTACGGCTTCCACAAAGCATTCTGGGCAAGATGCTGGTTACCAGCGACGGAGCTCGCCTGTTCGCGACGTCGGAGTCCGGGCTGATGGCATTCCCGATGGACAAGCTGTACGAGTTCCCGATTCTGCAGCCCGACACCACGCAGGTGTTCATGGCGCTGGACGAGTGCAACAAGGGTCTCTCACGGGCACAGGTGAAGGTCAGCAATCTGGGTAAGGGCAAGGTCACGTTCAGCGTTCCGAACGTGACGTCGGCGGTGGTTTCGGAAGTCACCACGGGTCTGGCGCCCTCGACAATCACGTTTACGATGGAGCCCGGACGCAGCGGCGTGGTTCGGCAGCCTGGGACGAACTTGTGGACTGGTTCGGGGTCAGGCGGCGGTACACCGATCAACGTGATTCTGGCCTCGAACGAAGCCATCAACTTCCCGAACACCATTCGTCTGTATCAGAACTACCGGCAGTCGGACCAGCGCGGCATCATCTATCCGCGGCCCGTCTCCTGGAACAATGGCCAGGGTCTGCAGGAGCTGATCCTCGATGAGAAGCGCGAGCGGGTGTACATCACCAACTCGGGCTACAACCGGCTGGAAGTCTTCGATACGCGGCGCCTGAAGTTTCTGGATCCGGTGGAAGTGGGCCAGCTTCCCTACGCCATGGCCATGTCGCTGGACGGTGGGACCCTGTATGTCGGCAACCGCGGCGGCGAGTCGATTGCGACCCTGGATCTGGACACGCTGACGGTCAGCGGCAAGATCGATTTTCCACCGATTCCGCGGGCCGGCAACCAGGGCTCGATTCAGCCGGTTGCGATGGCGATGGGCCTGAACGGCCTGCAGTTCATGATGTCGAATGGCAGTTTCTGGAGGGTGGTCGGCAACACGGCGACTCCGCGCGCGGCGAATACGGTAACGCCGAACACCATCGGCGGCCCACAGTACATGATCGCGACCCCGGACGGGTACAACATCATGACGCTGGCCGGCAACGGCATCGGCTACCTGTACGACTCGCTCAACGATGCGTACATCAACGCCCGGCAGATTTACGACAACACGCCGCAGAGCTATTTCGGCGCGCTGTCGGCGAGCAAGGGTTTCTACGTGGTCAGCGGGCTGGTTCTGAACTCGTCGCTGGCACTGATCGGAGGCTCGGAACGCCCAGGCGCGACGCAGTTCCAGTTCCCGACGCAGCCAGGTCAGCCGATCCAGCAAATTACCGTCAGCGCGGGTCAGCGCAATGTGGCGATGTCGTACCCGCTGGATGAGAACCGGTTCATCCGGCTCACCACACCGGTGCGCCAGAACACGACCGCGGCGACTCGCGATGACGTTCGTCCCACGTTTGAACTGGTCGATATCCGGTCGGGCGCTGAGACGGTGGTCGGGATTGCTCCGGAGAACCCGGCGCAGAGCGTGTTTGGTGCGAATCGCGTCAACGTGCCGTCTCGGCAGATGGCCATCGACAGCCGGGGTATCGCCTATACGATCACGCTGTCGGGGTTGAGCGTGGTGCAGTTGTCCACCACCAGCACGCCGAACCGTCCGGCGATCACGTCCGGTGTTCGCGGCATTGTGAACTCCAACGACGGAACACCGAATATTCGCCCGGGCTCTTTCATTACGGTCAACGGGACCAATCTGGCGCTGCCGGCATCGGCCGACACGATCCCGCTGCCGACCCTGCTGGGCGGCACCTGCGTCACGTTCAACGACGTGGCGATTCCGCTGTTCCAGACCGCCACCGGCCAGATCACCGGCCAGATTCCCGAAGCTGTCCGGCCGGGTCTGAATGTGGTTCAGGTGCGCTCACTGGCGTCCGCGCAATCGAGCGATCCGGTTGTGGTTACTGTGCAGCGTAACCAGTAGCCTTCTTCGAAACAATCTCCCGCACGGCGTCGACCGCTTCCATGCACTGGGCAGCGGTCACGTCGTAGTGCGTGACCATGCGGATTGAGGTCGGCCCGAAGCTGTTGGCGATGATGGCGCGTGCGCGGAGCTCGGCACTGAGGTCGTGGCTGGTCATGCCGGTGCCCGCGATGTCGAAGATCACGATGTTGGTCTGCACGGGGATGACCGTAATCCCTTCGATGGCCGCAAGCGATTCGCCGATGCTGCGGGCATTGTCGTGGTCCTCCTGGAGTCGCAGCGGCATCTGTTCGAGCGCGATGAGCCCCGCAGAGGCGAGGATGCCCGCCTGCCGCATGCCGCCACCGAGGCGCTTCCGCAGCAGTCGGCCGCTGTCCATCTGCTGACGCGAGCCGGCCAACATCGACCCTGCGGGCGCGCCGAGCCCCTTCGAAAGGCAGAACATGACCGTGTCGGCATACTGAGCGATCTCGCGGACCGGGACGCCGAGGTACGTGGCGGCGTGGAACACCCGGGCTCCATCCATATGGACCGGCAGTCCCAGCGCAGCCGCACCCTCGGCGATGCCGCGCAGGACGTCGAGCCCGTAGACCGTGCCGCCGGAAAGATTGTTGGTCTGCTCCACTTCGATCAGTCCGGTGGGTGCGGCGTGCGGTCCCAGTGGCCGGATCTCGGGCCGGATGGTTTCCCAGGTCAGGATGCCGTCGCGCGTGGCGATCGGGCGGGCGACGCAGCCGGCGAACCAGGCCATCATAGACAGCTCGTAGTTCAGGATGTGGCAGCGCGATTCGCAGATCACTTCCTGCCCATGCTGCGTGTGCAGCTTGATGGCGATGGTGTTGCCCATGGTGCCGGTAGGGAGGAAGAGCGCGGCTTGCTTGCCCATTACCTCGGCGGCACGTTCTTCGAGGCGGTTGACTGTCGGATCCTCTCCATACACGTCGTCTCCGACCTCGGCGGTATACATCGCCTCACGCATGGCGGGGGTCGGACGGGTGACGGTGTCGCTTCGCAGATCGATCAAGTGAACTGGGCTCCTGACTTCAAGGTAGCCGACCCGCCAGGCTTGCCTGAATAGCAGACGTTTCGCTGATCGAAACCACCTTGACTCCGAGATCGAGACCTTGATGTAATGGCCGCAACTCATGTGAGTTAGTCAGCAAGTGCGCTTCTAAGCGCGAGTGGATCCCACGCACGCGCACGCCCGGACTGGGCGGTGGTCGCCTTGGCCCGCTTGCAGGATTGCCGAATCACTTGTATGGACTCCGTGGCGGTCGCGGTAAGTTGTTCCTATCCACATGAGCGACGCAAAGCTGAGAATTGGTATCGCGGGATCGGGTTTCGCGGCAAAGTTCCATTACAAGAATCTGCGGGGGCTGCCGGTGGTGGCCACCGGCGTTACCAGTCCGCGACAAGCTTCGCGAGAGGCGTTTGAGCGGGAGTTTGGGGTTCCGGCTTTTGCGACGGTGGAAGAGATGCTGCCGCACATCGACGTGCTGGACGTCTGTTCCCCGCCCTCTTCCCACGCGCCGCTGATTCGCGCGGCGGCGGCGGCGGGCAAGCATGTGATTGTGGAGAAGCCGTTCCATGGATTCTTCGGTTCGCCGGAGCAGTATCGGAAAGAAGAAATGCTGGCGGCTGTGACGGCGGAATTGCGGGAATTGCGGGACGAAGTGAAAGCGGCGGGGATTATTCTCGGGTACGCGGAGAATTATATTTATGCCCCGTCGGTGCAGCGGGAGCGGCAGATCATTGAGGCGTCGAAGGCGCAGATCCTTCGCATGACGGCGGAGGAATCGCACTCTGGGTCGCATTCGCCCGTGTACGGCGTGTGGAGCGAATCGGGCGGCGGGTCGCTGATCGGCAAGGGGTGCCATCCGCTGGGCGGGGTGCTGTATCTGAAGCGCAAAGAGGGCATGGCCCGGTATGGGCGGGCGATTCGGCCAGCTGCGGTGACGTGCCGCACGCACTCGATCACGAAGCTGCCGGCGTTTGAGGACCGTGGCTATCTGCGGAACCACTATCAGGACGGCGAGGATTACGCCTTTCTGCACGTGGTGTTCGAGGACGGCACGGTGGCTGACATCATGACGAGTGAACTGGTGCTGGGTGGCGTCTACGATTTTGTAGACGTATTTGCGAATAATCACCGGACTCGCTGCCACATTCAGCCGGTGCACGTGGTGGATTTGTACAGCCCGAATAAGAAGGAATTCGAGGGGATGGATCTGGTGGAGAAGATCAGTTCCAACGAGGGGTGGATTCCGGCGTATCCGGAGTTTGGCTGGAGCAACGGACAATTGCATGAAATGCACGATTTTGTCGCATGCATGCGCGAAGGAAGGCAGCCGGAGTGCGACCTGGACCTGGCCATCGACACGACTCTGGCGATCTACGCGGGGTATGTCTCGGCGGACCGTAAGGGCGCCGAGGTGGAGGTTCCGCTGCTGTAGGGACCCGGGATATGATGTTTGTTTTCACGGAAGGGACATCATGAACCGCAGAGATTTCGTTCGGCAGACAGCGGCACTTGGCGCTGGCGCAGCGTGGCTGCCGGCGAGCCAGGCAGGGGGCCAGAAGCCCAACATCGTAATCATCTTCCTGGACGATTCCGGGTACGCTGATTTTCGGCCGTTTGGGAAGACGCCTTATGCCACGCCGAACGTGGAGAGACTGGCCTCGCAAGGCTGCCAGTTCCGCAATTTCTACGTGCCTCAGGCCATCTGTTCGGCGTCTCGATCCGCGCTGATGACGGGGTGCTATCCGGGCAGGACGAAGGTATTCGGAGCACATCCGCCGGGTGCTCGAGGTCTTGATCCGGGCTTTGCCACGATGGGTGAAGTTTGCAGGGCGGCGGGGTATCGAACGGCTGTGTTCGGTAAGTGGCACCTGGGTGACCAGCCGGAGACGCGTCCTCCGGCCCGTGGCTTCGACGAGTCCTGCGGGCTGATGTATTCGAACGATATGTGGGAGTTCCACCCGGAGAATCCCGGTAACTACAAGGCTCCGCTGCAGTTTTGGGAGAACGGGAAGGTCAAGGTGGAGCGGATGACGGCGAAGGAGCAGCCGATGCTCACCACCTGGTATACCGAGCACGCGGTCGACTTCATCCGCCGGAACAAATCGAACCCATTTCTGCTGTACGTGCCGCACTCGATGCCGCACGTCCCCATCTTCCGGAGCGAGAAGTTTGCGGGTAAGTCCGGAGCCGGAGTGTATGGCGACGTGATGATGGAGCTCGACTGGTCGGTCGGGGAGATCCTGAAGACGCTGAAGGAGACGGGCCTCGAAGACAACACGCTGGTAATCATGACGTCGGACAACGGCCCGTGGACATCCTACGGGAACCACGCGGGTAGCACTCCGTTCCGCGAGGCCAAGGGCACGGGCTTCGACGGCGGGACGCGCAGCGCGTGCATAATGCGCTACCCCGGCAAGATCAAAGCGGGCGGCGTGTCGAAGCGGACGATGTGCACGATTGACGTTCTGCCTACGGTGGCGCGGCTGGCGGGAGCGAAGCTTCCGACGAACGGGATCGACGGGATGGATGTGTGGGATCTGATTGTCGACAAACCAGGGGCGCAGAATCCTCACAAGTATTATGCGTTTTCCACCGGGCAGGTGTTTGAGGGTGTGATCAGCGGCGACGGGCGCTGGAAGCTGCACCTTCCGCATGCCTACCGTACGCTGGAGGCTCCGGGCAACGATGGCAAAGCTGGCAAGTTCCGTCAGGCCAGGATCGAGCTTTCGCTGTTCGACATGGAAGCAGACCCGTTCGAGAAGGACAACGTGATTGGCAAGTTTCCGGAGGTCGCCCAACGGTTGCAGCAGTTCGCCGAAGAGCACCGGCTGCAGTTCTACACGACGCCTTAGTATGGTCGAAATGGAGTTAGCGATTTGATTCGACTGGCCGTAGTTTGTCTTGGTGTGGTGGTGCTGGGACAGGTCCTGGTGGCGCAGCCTCAACTGACGCCGGTGTTTGGCAAACGATGCGCGGCGTGTCATGGGGACGACGCTCGCGGGTCGGCTCAGGGGCCGGGGCTCGCGATGAATCCGCGGGTGGCGGCGCAGTCGCCGGACCAGCTGAGGGCGTATCTGGAGCGAGGCAACGTGGGTGCCGGAATGCCCGCGTTCGGCGACCTTCCGGCGGCGGATCTGGTGGCGCTGGCTCGCTACCTCAAGCGGATCAATAACGACACGATTGTGGGGCCAGTGACGACGGTAGAGCCAAAGCGCAAGATCGGCTGGGGCGAGCCGCAGCCGGGCGACTGGATGACGTACAACGGGAACGATTCGGGCAACCGGTTCAGTCCGCTGAAGCAGATTACCACCGCGAATGTCGCGTCGCTGAAACTGAAGTGGGTCTTTCCGATCTCGCATTTCGGTCTGGAAATGACGCCGCTGGCCGCCGATGGCGTGTTGTACATCACTGGACCGAACCAGGTGTTCGCCCTCGATGCGCTGACGGGCGGCGCCATCTGGCATTACTCTCGCGCGGGGTCGCCGGGGCTGACGGGCGACGCGAGGCTTGGGACGAATCGAGGTGTCGCGATTCTGCGGGACAAGGTGTTTTTCGTCACGGACAACGCGCACCTGCTGGCGCTCGACCGGTCGACCGGGCGGCTGGTGTGGGAGACGAAGCTTGTGCCGGCGGAGAACGAGAAGCAGCCGTACGGCGGGACCGTGGCGCCGATGATCGTGAATGACACGGTGGTGGCTGGCGTGGCGGGTGGCGATCACGGGATTCGCGGGTTTGTGGCAGCGTACAAACCCGACTCGGGTGCACTGGCGTGGCGGACGTGGACTGTTCCTGCTCGAGGGGAGCCTGGAATCGAAACGTGGAAGGGCTCGGAGCCAGTGGGCGGGGGCGGCGCGACGTGGCTGACCGGGTCGTATGATGCGAGCTCGGACACGCTGTACTGGGCGACGGGGAATCCGTGGCCGGACAGTGACGACAAGGACCGGCCGGGCGACAACCTGTATACCAACTGCGTGCTGGCGCTGGACGGGAAGACGGGGCGGATTAAGTGGCACTACCAGTTCACGCCGCACGATGTGAAGGACCGTGATGCGAACGAGCCGAACGTGCTGGTGGACCGGGTGTATCAGGGGAAGGCGTCGAAGCTGCTGCTCCATGCGGACCGGAACGGGTTCTTCTACGTGCTGGACCGAACGAACGGGAAGGTCCTGCTGGCGAAGCCGTTTCTGCGGCGGGTGGACTGGGCCTCGTCGATTGGGGCCGACGGAAGGCCGGTGGTCGTGGACCCGCGGGGCTGCCCCAGCGACGCGGCGAACTGGGACGCTACCGCCTATTCGCCGATGACCGGTTTCTATTACCTGATCTCGCTGGAGGAGTGTACGGGCAAGCCGACCGGGTATCCAGACCAGACTGGCCAGCGCTTTCTGCGGGCGCTTAATGTGGAAACGGGCGAGATCGCGTGGGAGATTCCGCAGGAGGGTCCGGCGCGGGCGAAGACGTGGTCAGGGGTGATGGCTACGGCTGGCGGGCTGTTGTTTTATGGGCAGCCGAATGGCGGGTTTACGGCGGTGGACCAGCGGAACGGGAAGTCGCTCTGGAGCTTTCCGACCAACGTGCGGATGAAGGCCTCGCCGATGACGTTTGTCTACCAGGGGAAGCAGTATGTCGCGGTGGCGGCTGGGCCGAATGTGCTTTGTTTTGGGCTTTGAGCTGATGCGGGCCGGCGGATCGTAATCGCGGCGGCCGCCGCCCAGGACGTTTCCTCAGAGTACAGACTCAGCATGCCTGAGGCCGCCTCGGGTCTGCTTTTGAAGCCAGATCAAACCACACGTTTGAATACTTTTTCACGTACGGCGCGGCAGACTACACGGCCAGTGGCACATGGAACGCGGAGCCTGGTGCGGTGATCCTCGACAGCTCCGGCACCTGGCGGTGAAGGTAACAACGGCCGCCGGCACGAGTCAGGCAAAGACCGGATCGGACGGACTGGCTGTGCTGGAGGGCGGAAGTCCGGCCAGGTTCGTCATGATCCACGTTCCTGTGTACGACATCGACGCCGGACCCTTTGAGGTCGCCGTGACAGACAGCGAGTTCTGGTTCGAGATTAACGGCGACGCCATCACCCAGCTTCGCTTCCGGAATGAGCGCCTGAAGAGTGCGGACGCAGGACTACAGATGACGTTTTGGCGGGGCGACAAGCCGCTGCTCTACAGCAAGCGCAAGTAGCGCGGTTCAGGCGAGGGCGAGCCTGATGTTGTCGATGGCTTCGTCGATTTCCGCGGTGTTCTTGTAGCCGACGGTTACCGAGTCGACACCAGCGGTTTTGAAGGCGTAGCGCATGGCGGCCTGGCGGTCTTCACGGGTGGTGAATGCACCTTCGCCTACCAGCTTCATGCTGACGACGCCCATGCCTTCTTTGCGGACCTGCTTCACGTGGGTCAACACTTCGGGTACGTTGCCGAGCCCGCGGGTGTTGTAGTCCTCGGCGTCCATTTTGGTGCCGTTGTGGTTCACGCGGATCATGGCGACTTCCAGCCACTTGTTGCCCGGAAACTGGCGCAGGGCGGGCAGTCCGTGAACCGATGCGCCATGGCCGACCAGCGCCTTCTTGTGCTTGGCTTCCAGGAGTCCGTCCTGCCAGGCGGCAGTGTCGGTGGGCCAGGTGGCGGCGCGCTGGTAGTGCAGCAGCATTACGTCGAAGTAGTCGGTCTGCGCGAGTTTGCGTAGTTCGTCGATTTTTTCCTGCGGGTTGACGCCGGGACGCGTCGTCACTTTCGACATCAGACGGTAGGTGTCGCGCGGGATGCCCTTCAGCGCGATCCCGAGCATTTTGTGCATTTCGCCGTAGGATTCCGCGGTTTCAAAGAAGCGAATTCCACGATCGTAGGCGTGTCGGACCGTTTTGGTGAACTCTTCCTGTCCGAGGTCGCGCTGGACCTTTCCGCTGTTGCTTCCGGTGCCGAAAGCCAGTCGCGTGACCTTGACTCCGGACTTCCCCAGCGTTACCCAGTCGGTGGCTGTGCCGCCGCTCGGCGCGCTCTGCAGATTCAGGTGGGATCCGGTTACTGCGACGGCTCCCGCTGCGAGCCCGGTTTTCAGGAAATTACGTCTGGAACAGATAGACATTTCTCATCCTCCGACTCGGCAGAGTTTATCATGCCAGGTGACTCGAGGGATAGAGCGAGGACAAACTTGCTCTATAAAGGTGGCTTCTGAAAAATGAATCGCGCGGTCGGAGGCCCCCTGCGGCTCGAAATCCGAGATCCCCACATGCCGGGCCATGGTCCGCACACTCCATCGCAGACGGCCCTTCGGAGGCTGGGTCACCCCGCTCACCACCTGCTGGATCTTCTCGACCGGCAATGACGGCTTACGGCCTCGTCCCCCCTTATCCTTCAGGTGGCCTGCTTCGCGCTTGCCTTCAGCCCGCAACAGAATAATTCGAGCCCGGAGAGTGTCACGCGAGCTTGTGGTTGATGCACGGACTCACTGTTGCAACTGCTTCCGCTCGTCCGGCGTGATGTCGAGCTTGAAAACGGGGCGTGCCGTGCTCCAGGTTTGCATAGATTCTCAATTACTGCAGCCCTTTTCTCGGACACTACACTTTTGAACGACCTGCCTTGCGCGTTCTATCGCTGAAGTCACTTTTTCGTTCGGAGAATATAACGTTCCATGTGGAAGAAGCTCGTCGGTGCAGTGCTCGGTGTGTCCCTTCCAGTCCCTGGCGGTGCGTTCGCGTATCTGTCTCTACGCCAGCCTGCCAGCCGGCCGGCGCGCGACGTCAGGGTGGCGATGACACCGGAGCGCGTTGCCCGAGGCCAGTACCTGTTCAACCTGGCGGACTGCGGACGGGTGCCACTCCCCGGCCGATGAGACGAAGCAGTTCCGTCCCGTGGTGGAAGCGACGCGCGGCTCCGGCCAGTTTCTCGACATGGAAGACCTGCCGTGCAAGATCTATGCCCGCAACATCACCTCCGACCCCGAAACAGGCCTTGGGAATTGGACTGACGGCGAGAAGATCCGCGCCATTCGCGAGGGCATCAGCCGCGACGGTCACGCCCTGTTCCCGATGATGCCGTATGGCAACTACAGGCTGATGAGCGATGAGGATGCAGAGTCCCTGGTAGCTTATCTGAACACGCTGAAGCCGGTTCGCAATCCACTGCCTCCCACTGAAGTCGCGTTCCCTGTCAACCTGCTGATCAAAGGCGCGCCTCGGCCTGTGAACGGCACCGTCCCGCCGGTCCCGAAGACCGACTCGGGTTACGGGCAGTATTTGGTGACGGTCGGCGGATGCGCGGAGTGCCATACACCGTCGGAGAAGGGCCGGCAGGATCCCACGAAGCTTCTGGCGGGAGGCATGAAGTTCGGCATCAGGCCGCTCAACGTGCAGGTGGTGAGCGCCAACATCACGCCGGACCCGGACACAGGAATCGGCAAGTGGACCCGCGAATATTTCCTCGAGCGCTTCCAGCGGCATCGCAATGTGCCGGTGGAGGGGCCGCCCGGGAAGACCGGTACATCGGCTGGAATTACCGATTCAGCAAAGCTCCGGTGGCGTACTCGTAACTCGCGAGGGCGCGCTGATAATCCGCGTTCGCCAGCGCCTCGCGAACAGCAGCATCCATCGTGGCCTGTTCACGGAGGTTGAGCATAAACAGCGTGCCATCGCCAACATCAAATCGAGTCCGTTCCGCTTCCTCCAGTTCCCGGCTCACCCCCACCTCGTCGCCGAGCAGCCGGAGCCGCTCCTGCGCCGCCGCCACAGCGCTGGCCGCATCCTTAACTTCAGCCGCCGTCTGATCGCGAAGGAAGTTAAGCCGAATCCCCACCTGCCGAGCCCTGGCCTGGACGGCAGCCAGTTTGCCTCGCGCCGAGCGATTTTGCAGCGGCAGATCGAACGACAGTCCGGCCTTGAACTCCTGTGGGCCGCGACGGACTGACACGCCGTCGCCGCTCTCACTTACAAAGCCGGCCACCACGCTCACGGCTGGTTTGGTCCCGTTGCGCGCCAGCCGCACGTCCACCTCGTTCTGATCGGCAAGCGCCTCCAGCCTCCCGATCTCAGGGCGCCGCTGCAGAGCCGTCTTTATGTCGGCCTCAATATCCGGCGGAGGGTCGGCTACGCTGTTGGGAAACCGCCCAGGCAGTTGTTCCATGGTCGGGACAACCGGCGAGCCGCTGGAATTGCGGTAGAACAACGACAGCTCGATGGAACTCTGCTGAAACCCGCGCTCCGCCTCCACGGCCGCCGAACGGCGCTGCAGGATCGCACGCTGATTGTCGATGGCCTCAATCCGTGGCAACTGGCCCTCGCGGACGCCGTCCTCCAGCAGCTTCTGCCGAGCCTCAGCAACCTGCAACACCTCGCGAGTGATGCCAAGCCTGCGCCCCAGCGCCACCCATGACCAGTACCGCGAGACCGCCGTCTGTAATACCACAAGCCTCTGCTGATCCACGGAAAGGTCCGCAATCTTCCGCCCGATTTTGGCCTTGCTCAGTTCACCGCGGCGGCTGTCAATCTCGCGGTCACGCAACAGCGGCAACCGGAAGCCGGAACGAATTTCGCCCAGCGAACGCGTTGCCAGCTTGCCGTCATACGGGGCGAAAGCTCCGTCACCCAGACGATAGCCGCTGTAGAACGACATGCCCTGAAAAGACAGCGGCTGCTCTACCCAGGAATCGAAACGGCGGTTCTCATAAAAGCCGATGGAATCGGTATCCAGACGGCTGCGTAACGTCAGATCGAACTGCCCTTCCGCCGTCAGCACATCCGCCTGTGCGATGTCGCGGTCGGCCATAGCGGCCAGCAGCAACGGGTAACGCTGGCGGACAGATTCCACGATGTCTTCCACATGAATGGCCGGCGTTTGTGCATGAAGGCTCGCGGCAATCAGCATCGCCGAAAACAAATGCCTCATTTCGATTCCTTCTTCTGACCGTCAGCCATCGCTCCGACTATCGGTGGGAAGCCGTTGATCTGCCGCCACACTTCCTGGCCAACCGTCACCGTGTTCAGCAGCACCCATCCCCTGGTGCGGACGCCCTGACGAAGGTAGCTTACGTTGGGCCATCCGAAATCCTCAGGATCGGGCGACACCAGCACGCGAAACTTGCCCTTGCCGTCGTCGGTCGGATCAACCATCCGAACAACCCCTCCGTACGTGCCTCTTGCCACCGATGGCCAGCCCACAAACTGCACCGCCGGCCAGCCCTCGAACTGGAGCCGCACCTTTCGTCCCGCCGAGATCAGCGGCATGTCGTTGCCCAGCACCCAGAGCTCGACAACTGTGCTGCTGACATCGGGAACGATAGACGCAATCTCGTCACCGCCCTTCACCACCGAACCGCCGGGCTGGACCTTGATCCGGAATATCGCCCCGTCCACGGGAGCGTAGACGATCTGTGTAGACTGACGGCTGAGGCGCACCTCAATCGGCTGCAGCGCCTGTGTCGCCAGCGCGCGGTCACTCAGTGCCGATTCTCGCGACGCCCGCGCATCCCGGATCAGCGCATTCCCGGTGTTGATGGTCCGTGCCCGCTCCGCTTCCACCGTGCGCAGGAAGCTCTGTGTTTCGTCGCGCTGCGCCCGGGAGCGCTTCAGCTCAGCCTCTGCCGTGTTCTTGTCGCCCTCAGCTACTTCCAGCTGGCGCCTCGAAACCAGTCCCTTTGGAAACAGCACGCGGTGGCGGTCCAGGTTCTGAGTCGCTACCGTGTTCTTCACCACCGCTGCATCCAGGCTCTGATCGGCGGCGCGGATGCGGTCCTGCGCCTGCTGAACCCGGAACTCGGCAGCCGAGATCTCGTTCTTCAGCGATTGCTCCAGTTCCGTTACCCGTTCGTCCAGATGCTGCTGCCGGTCGCCAACAGCACGGATCCGCTCAAGCGCCGAAGTACGCTCAGCCGCGATTCGCGAGGGGAGGTTCGGGTCGAGATCTGCCAGTTCCGCAAGCGGATCGCCCGCTTTCACCCGGCTTCCCTCCGTCACATGCCATTTCACAATCCGCCCATCCACCGGAGCGTCAATGCTCTGCTGACGTTCCATCGGCCTCAGTGCAACCACATTACCAGTGCCGAAAAGGCTCTGCTGCCATGGTGCAAACCCCAGTGCCACGGTCGCCGCAAGTGCGATCAGGACCAGCACCGCTGTGATGTTCGGCCAGGATGTTTGCGGCCCAATCGTGTTCAGCGCAGGCAGCGCATGAATGCGCCGCGTCTCGACAGGCCTCGCGTAGTTATGCTTCACGTTTTCTAATAACATGTTCAGACCCTGTTCAGGAAGTCGCCGTCTGCCCCGAACCGCGTTGTACAGCTCCGCCGTGCATGGTGAATACCTGTCCGCACCTCGGCCACAAGTCCGGCCGTTCCGTTGCCACAAGCAGGGTCCACGGCGCGTCCGGGGCGAATAGTGTCCGCACAATCGGTCCGTCCGCAGACAGATCCTCAATGCTGTCCAGCGCTTCGTCAATCAGCAGCAGCCTCGGTTTGCGGAGCATCGCGCGCGCAATCGTCAGACGGAGAGCCTGACTCGGCGCCAGCGGCCGTCCGCTCGACGTGAGGTCGGTTTGCAATCCGCGAGGCAGCGCGTTCACCGCGTTCAGGACACCGGCGGAGCTGAGTGCCAGACGTACCTCGTCCGCCGTTGCTCCCACTCCCATTGTGACGTTCTCGAACACCGTGCCGGGAAAGATTTCGGTGCCGCGCACAAGCATCACCTGCTCGCGGAGCGAGTCCAGACGCAGATGCCTCAAATCGATCCCGTCCAACTCGATGCGCCCACTGTCGGGCTCGCGTAAGGCGAAGATGAGATCCAGCAGCGTGCTCTTTCCAGCCGCGCCACGGCCGTGAACAGCGATTTTGACGCCGGGGCTGAGTTCGAATGTCACGTTGCGAATCACCGGCTGGTCCGAAGCGTAGCCAAACGTCAGACCCTGAACTCGCAGGCCCGCCGGACCCAGCAGGTTCGGGGCCGATTCGCCGTCCAGACGCTCCACCGGCAGCCCGGTGACATGTTCCAGTTTGTCGAGCGCCGCCTGAAGGTCATAGAACGTTTCCAGCGACTTGCCGAATTTAGCGAAGCTGCCCACTGCCACGCTCACTACCAGTTCAGCCGCGACGAGTTGGCCCAGCGTGAGTTCGCCGGAAATTACCAGATAACCACCCATTCCGAGAAGGCCCGACAACGCGACAACTTGCAGCACCTGAGTGCCGATCATCTGCCGCAGCTCGATGCTGAAGTGCAGACCGCGGTTTTGCAACCACGCCACAACCAGTTCGTTCGTCCGCTCCGACGTCATACGCGAGCCCGCCGCGGAGCGCAGTCCAACGCTGTGCGTCGCTACCTCCTGCAGCCAGGCGACAAGCCCGTACTTGGCGTGCGATTCGGCAATGCTGGTTCGCACCGCGTTCCTCCCCAGCGCGAACAGGATCAGTGCAATCGCCGCGACCAGAACGATGTCGAACACCAGCAAATAAGGGTGATACGCGCCCAGCAGCGTGACGCCGGCCAGCGTCTGCATCAGCACCGTCAGCCCGTCTACCACCAGGATGGTCGCGCTCTTCTGCACAGTGGTGACGTCCAGAAAGCGGTTGACCAGCTCCGGAGCGTGCAACTGGTCCATGGCTCCCACCCGGAACCGCATCAGGCTGTCGAGGGTCTCCGACGCCTGGCGAACGAAAATCCGCCGCTGCATCAGCTCAAGCGTGATGCCGCGCAGCACTGTCAAGGTTCCCGAAGCAGTCAGCGCTGCCGTCACCAGGATGGTGAGCACCACGATTGGCTGTATTACGGAACCAAACGCGACAGTGTTGACCAGCGACTGTATCGTCACCGGAAGCACCAGCGACAACAGCCCGATCGCTACCGAATAGACAACCGCAACCGCGAAGCTGCTGCGCTCGGCGCGGATGAGTGAAAGGGTACGCGCCAAAACGGGCACGGCATCTGTGCTGGCATGGTGATTCACGAATTACAATATACGATATTTGAATCGGGTCTTGCAAGTCGCGTCTTTTATGTCACATAATAGAGCTTCTATGGAGCAGTGGACTTTCTTGACCAATCACGCACACATTTTGCTGTGCATCGTAAATGACCCCGAGACCCGGCTCCGCGACATGGCGGCAAAGGTCGGAATCACCGAAAGGGCAGCGCAGCGGATTGTGGCGGATTTGGAGTCGGACGGCTACATCAGTTCCGAACGGGTGGGCCGGCGAAATCGCTACGTCGTGCATTTGGAACTTCCGCTCCGCCACCCGATGGAGGAACACCGGTCCGTCGGGTTGTTACTGAAGCTGCTAAGCGACCGAAAACGGACCGCGCGGCCGCGTGCCCCCACGTGACCCCCGCCGCCCGCGCCTGACGGAGTGATATCTTAGGCGGTGTCATGAAAACCGTCCTGTCCATCCTCGCCGGCGCCTTGCTCTGCATCGCGGCCGATGTCCCGTCCAAAGACATTCAAATCGCCGGCGCCGTACTCGCCGCTCCGGCGGAACTGCGTGAAGGCGCAACCGTAATCGGCTACGAACCTTCGGGCAAACAGGTCACCATTCGGGAAGGCCGCAATGAGATGGTCTGCCTCGCCAGCGACTACACGAAGCCCGCGTTCAACGTGGCCTGCTATCACAAGGATCTGGAGCCGTTCATGGGGCGCGGGCGCGAACTGCTGTCGCAGAAGGTGACCGGAGCAAAGCGCAACGACACGCGTTTCCAGGAGATCAAGGACGGCAAGCTGTCGATGCCGAAGGATCCCCGCACACTCTATGTGCTGACGGGCACGGGTTTCGACCCGGCGACCAAAGCAGTGAAGGACTCCTACCTGCGCTGGGTGATCTACGTGCCGTACGCAACGCCCGAATCCACGGGTCTGTCGACTAAATCGTCGGAGAGCGCTCCATGGTTGATGTCGCCCGGTACCGCCGGCGCGCACGTCATGATCAGCCCGCCGAAGCCTAAGCCGTAGGCCGAATGTAGATATTGCGGAACGCGACAGGTCCATGATCGCCCTGCAGCATCAGCGGATTCTTCGCCGCTTCGGCGACCGGCATATGGGAACGCGTTCCGCCTTCCACCGTCACGTGCTCCTGCACCAGTTTCCCGTTCAACAGCACTTTGGTGAACTTCGCGTTGTCGGCCTTCTTACCGACAGCATGGAAGACCGGAGCCTGGAACCAGGCGTGAATCGACTGCCACTGCCCCGGAGGCAGGCTCGCATTCACCTTTGGCAGCGAGCCACCCACCGGCTTGCCATCGATCCAGCGATGATAGATCGCGCCGCAGTCCGACGTTTTCAGTTCCTTCGCGTTGAAGCTGTCGAAGAGCTGAATCTCGTACAATCCCTGCAGATATATTCCGGAATTCGAACCCGGCGTCAGTAAGAATTCCACATGCAGTTCGCAGTCGCCGAACGTCTCGGCCGTGGCAAGGTTTACGGTCTTGCCTTTGGACGAATTTAGAATGATCCCGCCGAGGCCTGCTTCGTAGCTCAGCGTCTTTGCGACCGCCGAATCAATGCGCACCGACCGCGCGGTGATCCACTCGTTCTGGCCCTTTACGCTCTCCGTATCGACGCCCTTCCAGCCCGTCAGGTCCTTCCCGTTGAGCAGTTGCTTCCAGCCTTTTCCGGTCTTCCACGGCGCGTCGGCCGCCAGTGCGAAAGGCGCCGCGGCGGCCGCCAGAGAGAGAAACGATCGTCTGTCCATGTGCTTATGCCTTCGCGTCGCGGGGACGCAGATAGAATTCAATGGCCTCGTCGACACCCGCGGATTTCGGCTCCTGCGCGGCGTCGGGATGCGTCTTGCGGAACCGGTCCAGCATCAGACCCTTCATCTGCGCCACCACGGCGGGGTTCTTCGCCGCGACGTCGGTGAACTCGCCCGGATCGGTCTTCAGGTCGTAGAGCCGGATATAGCGGCCTGGGGTGGGATTGTCCGTCAGATAGCCGTCAGTGCGCTTCCGCCGGCCAGAGCAGAAGATGAATTTGTGCGACCCGGTCCGCACAAAGGCTTCTTCATTTTCCAGGTATTCCGAGAAAATATGATCGCGCGCGCCGGCCTTTTTACCCGATTCCAGATACGGCCGGAGCGAAGACCCATGCCGGACCGGCAGTTCCGGCGCGCCCAGCATGTCGAGGATGGTGTGCGGCACATCGACGGACTCGGTAAAGTCGGTAACCGTACCCTGGCGAATGCGGCCCGGCCAGCGCATGATCAATGGAACACGCATGGCGGGATCGTAGCCGCAGTGCTTTTCGAACCGCCCGTGCTGTCCGAGCGAATACCCGTGATCGGCCATGTACACAACAAACGTGTTGTCCGACAGCCCGTGCTTGTCCAGCAGTGCCAGCACGCGGCCAATGTTCTTGTCCAGATATCGCGCCGAGTTGTAATACGCCGCCGCAATCCCACTCTTCTGCTCATTGCCGAGGTCGCGGAAAATGGTGGGAATTTGCCAGGCATCCTCGGGCCCGACCCGCGGAGCGTCGAAGTCCTTAGCCGTGAACTTCCGGTAGTCGGCGGGGAAGTCGAACGGAGAGTGTGGCTCCTGGAAGCTGACCCAAAGGCCGAACTGTTTGGCTTTGTTTTGTTCCAGGTACTGCTCCACCTGCGACATCAGGAACCCGCTGCGCATGCCCTCTTCGTTGCGCGGGTAGGGCAGGTTCCCGGCGTTCAGCCACTCTTCGGCAGGCGTCTTGAAGGGCTGCCACGGCAGCTTCTTCGTTGCCACCGACGCCTCCACCGGCTTGCCCCCGGCCTTCTGCCAGGCCCGGGCGATCTCACCCTCCGTCATCATGACGTCGAAGCCGTGCAGTCCAGTCTCAGCGGCCCGGTTGAAGTGCATCTTGCCGAATACGGCGGTGGAGTATCCCGCCTGCTTCAGGTGTTTGGCGATGGTCGGTTTCTGCGCATCGAGCGGCGTGGTCAGCACCGTCACGCCCGCTGCGTGCGGCATCTGGCCCGTAAAGAACGACTGGCGGGACGGCGTGCACACGGGCGAGTTGCAGTAGTGCGCCGCGAACCTGGTGCCCTGTGTCGCCAGCTTGTCCAGGTTCGGCGTATCCGCCTTGCGATTGCCGTCGCACCCCATCACGTACCCGGCGTGATCGTCGGCCAGAATGAAAATGAAATTCGGCTTCCGGCTGGTCTGGCCGATAAGCGGGGCGGCCGCGACTGCGCCGGCCACCGCGGAGAATTCACGTCTGTTCAGCATGGCTAAAAAAGGAATAATCCGGCTTTCAGTCGGAGGAATCCAATAACAACGGCGATGAGATTCAGGATCAGTGCCGTGGTCGCCACGCCGCTCGAATTCGGCGATGCGGTGTTCCGGGCCAGCAGACTAATCACCGTGCCGACCAGGGCAAACGGTATGTTGATCCAGTTCAGCGATCCCAGACAGGGAATGAAAGCGATCGCGAAACCAAAGATCGCGAGTATTCCCCAAACCAGCGCAAGCATCTGCATAGACGAATCAGCCTCCATGACCGGCGCGTCGCACCAGTCTGAACAGAATATACGCCTTCGCCGCCGCGAAGTTCAGAATCGACCCCAGCCACAGTAGCAGCGAGTAGGGGTTGGCTTCAAGAGCACCCTGAAAATCAAAGGCCGCAAGCCGCAGATACGCAGTGGTCATTCCGCAAAGCACGCAGGACGACCCGCGCAGTTTCGCTTCGCAGACCGGGATCCAGGAGTTGATCGTGTCGGCTGACACAAAGTACGGCGCCAGAACCGCAGTCATCAGCACCGCTGAGACCACCACCCACGCGATTACCAGAGCGGCTCGAACGTCGGCGGCCATGCCGTAGACTCCAGGGTTCAGCCGGCGGCTTCCATGGCGAGCACCTTTTGCAGGCGCCTCTTGTGGCGCTCGTCGCCGGAGAATGTAGCGGCAAGGTAGGTTTTCACCAGCTCCCGCGCCACCTCAATGCCTATGATCCGGGACCCGAGAACCAGCACGTTCATGTCGTCATGCTCCACGCCCTGATGCGCCGAGTAGGTGTCGTGGCACAGGCCCGCACGAACGCCACGGATCTTGTTCACCGCGACCGAGGCGCCAACACCGCTGCCGCAGATTAGCACTCCACGGTCGACCTCGCCCTTTTGAATCGCAATTCCTATGCGTTGTGAGAAATCTGGATAGTCGTCCAGTGCATCATAAGTACAGGCACCGAGATCTACTACCTCGTGGCCCAGGCTTCGGATTAAATCTACGAGCGAGTTTTTCAGTTCGAAGCCGGCGTGATCGGCTGCAGTGGCGATGCGCACGTTCTTATCATACGCGCGATACAATATGGACGTCCGTCGTCTGCTCCACCGGAGACTTCACCTTTTGTCGAGGAGGTACGAATGAGCGCTGTTGCCATCAACAGCACCTTAGCCCGTGGTGTCTTTTTTTACAGGACCACAATCGGTAAGAAAGTCGTGATGGCAGTTACCGGTCTCGTGCTGTTCGGCTTCCTTATCGGACACATGGCCGGCAATCTGCAATTCTTTCTGGGCCGCGAAACGCTGAATGCGTACGCGGAAAAACTCCACGGAACGCCCGCACTTCTGTGGGGCGCAAGAATCACGCTGCTTGTTTCAGTTGCACTTCATATTCTGGCGGCGGCACAGCTTGCCGTGCTTCAGAGAGCCGCCCGCCCGGTCGGTTATGCCAAACGGACGCCTGTGGGGTCCAGTTACGCATCACGGACCATGTACTGGAGCGGCCCCATCATTGCTGTTTTTATCGTGTACCACCTGCTGCACCTGACCACCGGGACCGTGCACCCCGGCTTTGAAGATCTCAACGCCTATGACAATGTTGTGATCGGCTTCAGCAATCCTGCGGTAGTGACGTTCTACGTCATCTCCATGCTGATGATCATGCTGCACCTGAACCACGGAGTCTGGAGCATGTTCCAGTCGATGGGCTTCTCCCATCCGCGCTATACGCCGAAGATCAGGGCGTTCGCCCGCGCGTTCTCCGTGCTGCTTGTGCTCGGTTTTCTTTCGGTGCCCGTCGCGGTACTGCTGGGCTATCATCCGGACTTCGGAAGGGTCTGAGAAATGGAATTAAACTCCAGAATACCCACGGGGCCGATTGAGACGGCCTGGGACCGGGCCCGCTTCGAACTGAAGCTGGTAAACCCGGCGAATAAGCGCAAATACGAAATCATTGTGGTGGGAAGCGGACTCGCCGGAGGCTCCGCGGCAGCGTCGCTGGGAGAACTCGGCTACAACGTCAAGTGCTTCTGCTTCCAGGATTCACCGCGACGCGCGCACTCCATCGCCGCGCAGGGTGGAATCAACGCCGCGAAGAACTACCAGAACGATGGCGATTCCATCTACCGACTCTTCTACGACACAGTGAAGGGCGGCGACTTCCGCGCCCGCGAAGCCAACGTGTATCGACTCGCGCAGATCAGCGTTGCGATCATCGACCAGTGCGTCGCGCAAGGCGTGCCGTTTGCTCGCGAATACGGCGGAACTCTCGCAAATCGCTCCTTCGGCGGCGCGCAGGTTTCGCGTACGTTCTACGCCAGAGGCCAGACAGGTCAGCAGTTGCTTCTGGGCGCGTATCAGGCGCTGGAGCGCCAGATCGGTCTCGGTCAGGTTCAGATGTTCTCGCGCAGTGAGATGCTCGACGTGATCATGATCGACGGCAAGGCGCGCGGCATCGTCACACGCGACCTGATCACCGGCAAGATCGAATCGCATCTGGCCGACGCGGTTTGCCTCGCTACCGGCGGCTACGGCAACGTGTTCTATCTGTCGACCAACGCCAAGGGCTCCAACACCACGGCCATCTGGCGGGCACACCGGCGTGGTGCTCTGTTCGGCAATCCGTGCTTCACGCAGATCCACCCCACCTGCATTCCGCAGTCGGGCGAGTATCAGTCGAAGCTGACGCTGATGTCCGAATCGCTGCGTAACGACGGCCGGATCTGGGTTCCGCTGAAGGGCGGTGACAACCGCAATCCGTCGTCAATCCCGGAGCCCGAGCGCGATTATTATCTGGAGCGCCGCTATCCCAGCTTCGGCAACCTGGTCCCGCGCGACGTCGCCTCCCGCGCCTCCAAGGGGGTGTGCGATGAGGGCCGCGGTGTGGGACCGGGCGGCCTCGGCGTGTATCTGGATTTCGCAGACGCGATCCAGCGGTTCGGGAAGAAGACGATTGAGGAGCGCTACGGCAACCTCTTCGACATGTACTTCCAGATCACCGGCGAGAACCCGTACGAAGTACCGATGCGCATCTACCCGGCCGTCCACTACACCATGGGCGGGCTTTGGGTGGACTACAACCTGATGAGCACCATCCCGGGACTGTTCGTCCTGGGTGAAGCGAACTTCAGCGACCACGGCGCCAACCGTCTCGGCGCCAGCGCGCTGATGCAGGGTTTGTCGGACGGCTACTTCGTGATTCCGTACACCGTCGGCGACTACCTGGCCACGACGAAAATGGAGAAGGTTACCCCCGATCATCCCGAGGTTCGCGCCGCGGAAGCGGGAGTCGTGGAGATGACAAAGCGGCTGCTGTCCATCAACGGCAAGCGCACCGTGGCATCGATTCACCGGGAGCTCGGCCGCATCATGTGGGACAACTGCGGCATGGGACGCAACGCCGCTGGCCTGACGAAGGCCATAGGTCAGATCCAGTCGCTGCGAGAGGAATTCTGGCAAAACGTGACCGTGCTCGGCGACAACGAGGGCATGAATCAGGGTCTGGAAAATGCTGGGCGAGTATCGGATTTCCTCGAGCTCGGCGAGTTGATGTGCCGGGATGCGCTGCATCGCGAGGAATCGTGCGGCGGCCACTTCCGCGAGGAGCACCAGACACCAGAGGGCGAAGCCCAGCGCGACGATGACAACTTCAGCTATGTCGCTGCGTGGGAGTATCGCGGAGAAAACCAGACTCCTGCGCTGCACAAAGAGCCTCTGACGTTCGACTACGTTCATCCCAGCCAGCGGAGCTACAAGTAATGAGTGGCGACAACAGCAACATGAAACTCACGCTGCATGTCTGGCGGCAGCGCAATACTACCGACGCCGGCAAGATGGTGAAATACACGGCCGAAGCGAACGAGCATATGTCGTTCCTGGAAATGCTCGACAACCTGAACGAGCAGCTCACGGAAAAGGGCGAAGAACCGATCGCCTTCGACCACGACTGTCGCGAAGGGATCTGCGGCTCGTGCGGCTTCATGATCAACGGAGTCGCTCACGGTCCGCTGCCCGGAACTACGGTCTGCCAGTTACACATGCGCCATTTCAAAAATGGCGATGAGCTCTATCTGGAACCATGGCGCGCCCGGGCGTTCCCGGTGGTAAGGGATCTGGCGGTGGACCGCGGTGCGCTTGACCGCATCATCGCGGCGGGTGGGTTCGTTTCGGTCCCCACGGGCAGCGCTCCCGACGGCAACGCAATTCCGATACCGAAGGAGAATGCGGACCGGGCGATGGACGCAGCGGCTTGTATCGGATGCGGAGCCTGTGTGGCCGCCTGTCCGAATGCGGCGGCAGCGTTGTTCACCGGAGCCAAGATCTCGCACCTCGGCCTGCTGCCGCAGGGCGCGCCCGAAAAGGAACGTCGAGCCCTTGCCATGGTGGCTCAAGTCACCGCCGAGATGTTCGGCAGTTGCACCAATATCGGCGAGTGCGAAGCTGTCTGCCCCAAGAGCATACGCATTGAGGTAATAGCGACAATGAACCACGATTACCTCAGGGCGGCCTTTTCGAACCGTCCCGAGCCTCTGAAGAACGAAGCCGCTTAGGGCGACACACGGGCAGCCCGCGTGGATGCTCCGCGGTAACGCCGTGGATGATTACCCGGACCGGAACAGTAACTCCGGTTCGGGCCGTCAGCGGAATGCGCGCACCACTCACAAATAGTCCGTCAATCACATTCCGCGCCGGGAAGAAGATTCCCGCCGCAATCCCGTCAATCTAAGCCTGCACGGCAGCCCGCCATCACATGTCCCAACTCAACAGGATGGATCCATCCTGGTTGAGGATCTGCGGGAGGAGTCCCGGGCTCGCCTCCCGCGTCGCCAGCACGATCATGTTCGAGGCGATGCCGTTTACCAAGATTTTGCAGCGACGTTCCGCCGAAGCCTGGCCGATTGTTGGGTCAAGGCCGATCCGATACCTCCAGGCAGGGGAATGGCGTTGTCCATAAGCCACGCCAGCGGTTCTACCATATCGTCGGCGGGGGTGCGCGCGTATGCCGCTGTAATCCACCCGCGGCCGCTCATAGCCGGCGCCACGCCGGGCGCTCCATTCCGGTCGAAAATGTCTCAGGCACGGGGCTCTCCGCCTCCGCGCTGGCGGAATTTGTTCGTCTTCAGACCGGCATTTGCGGGCATATCGAACCACCTCCCTTCGTAGGATGCCACTGAATGCGGCAAGTTTCGTGGCACAATCGAGTGCGGGAAGCCTCCTGACGCAAGCTGCTCGAAATATTTACTATTGGACCTCGAACGCATGACCGATGAGGAAAGCAGGAACACAGATCCCGCCCGGGCCGATCAGGACTTTGAGGTGGGAGAAAGGCAGGACATGACTTCCTCGATAGAACTCGACGGTGGACTGGATCTCGTATCGGTACTGGACCGAGTCGGTGGCGACGCAGAGCTCCTTCGCGAGATTGCAGGCATTTTTCTTGAGGAGTATCCGTCGCTGATGCGGGAAATCCGCACGGCGGTGGCCCAGGGCGACCCATTGCGGCTGGAACGCGCGGCTCACTCCCTGAAGGGCTCAGTCGCCAACTTCGGAGCGCGCGACGCCACGGCGGCTGCGTTGACCATGGAAACTATTGGCAGGCAGAACCGGATGGACGACGCGCCAGACGGACTGGTTCGGCTCGAAACCGAATTCGCCCTGATTGAACCGGTGCTGCACCAGGTGGTTCGAGGCGAGTTCTGACCCCTCCGGTCAGCTACCCTGAAAGTCAGTGCATTTTGAGATTGAAGCCGAATGTCCGGTCACCGGTGCGCGGGCAGGCATCTTGCATACCTCGCGTGGCGATATACCTACGCCCATCTTCATGCCTGTGGGCACACAGGCCACAGTCAAAGGACTGACGCCGAAGCAGTTGCTGGATGAGATCGACCCTCCGATTATCCTGAGCAACACCTACCATCTGTACCTCCGTCCGGGACATGAGACCGTGCGAAGCCTCGGCGGGTTGCACCGGTTCATGAACTGGCCGCGCCCAATCCTAACCGATTCGGGCGGATTTCAGGTCTTCAGTCTGTCGGAACTACGCAAAATCACCGAAGAGGGCGTGCGATTTCAGTCGCACCTCGACGGCAGCTCCCACATGTTCACGCCGGAGTCGGCCGTGGATGTTCAGGTGGCGCTCGGCAGCGATATCGCGATGGTGCTGGATGAGTGTCTCCCCTACCCGGCCACCCGCGCCGAGGCGAAGCTGTCCACCGACCGCACTGTGCGATGGGCCGGGCGCTGTTTCAGTCGCTTTCGTGAGGTAGCCGATCCGGAACGCCACGCCCTGTTCCCCATCGTGCAGGGCGGCATGTACAGCGATCTCCGGGCAGCATGCGTCAATGACCTTCTCGCGCTCGACGCACCGGGCTACGCGATCGGTGGACTGAGCGTGGGCGAGCCGCGCCCGCTGAGCCTCGAAATGGTGGAGGTAACGGCGCCGCTCCTGCCCAGAGACCGCCCCCGCTACGTTATGGGCGTGGGCCTGCCGTCGGAACTGCCCGAATACGTGGCGCGTGGCATCGACATGATGGACTGCGTCCTGCCCTCGCGCGAGGCCCGCACGGGCCGGCTGTACACGTCGGAGGGCCGCCTGGTGATCAAACACGCCCAGTATCGTGAGGATCCCCGGCCCGCCGACCCGGTCTGCGGCTGCTATACCTGCCGCAACTTCAGCCGCGCTTACCTGCGACACCTCTTCCTGGCATCGGAAATGCTTTACTCCACGCTGGCCACGATACATAACCTGCACCACTACCTTGACATCATGCGCCGGATGAGAGAGGCTATCAGATCAGGGACATTCTCCAGCTATCTCAAGGGTATACGGGCTTCAGCAGTCCAGCAGGAGCCGTAGTGCCGAAGTTTCGGCGTTCCAGACAGGATCAAACGTGACGGCAGCACTCATACTTTTGCAGGCTGGCGGAAGCCAGACAAATACGTTACTCAGCCTTTTGCCGATGATACTGATCTTCGGCATTTTTTACTTCCTGTTGTTCCTCCCCATGCAGAAGCAGAAGAAGGCTCAGAAGGAAATGCTTGCCACATTGCAGAGCGGTCAGACCGTTCAGACGTCGGGGGGAATAATGGGCACCATCGTTTCGCTGGATGATGATACGCTGGTGTTGAGAATCAAGCCAGACAACGTCAGGATTCAGGTCGCACGCAGTGCTGTGGCTGGCGTGATCTCTGAGAAAAGTTAAGAAAGTACCTCCATACGCATGACCCAGGGTTTGCGAGTAAAAGTAGCTGCCATTGCGGCAGTGATTCTGATCTGTATCTACGGAATTATCGGTATTCCGAAATCGTGGGATGAACTGGTCGCCAACTGGAACCACAACATCCGGCTCGGCCTCGACTTGCGCGGCGGGAGCCATCTGGTACTGCAGGTGCAGGTACAGGATGCCTTCGTCGCCGACGCACAACAGGTGAGCGAGCGGCTTAAGGAAGAGTTGAACAAGGCTGGCATTGCATTCGCCAGCATTGACAACACCGAACCGAAGACGATCGAAACAGCGGATCAGATCCGCATCAACATCAAAGGCGTCCCGCCAGAGAAAGCTGGTACGTTTCGCCAGATCGTAACTGAGAAAGTTGCCAACTGGACGCTCGGCACAAGTTCGTCCACCGACTACACCCTGGCAATGAAACCGACCGATGCGCTGGAGTTGCGCCGGAATACGGTTGCCCGGTCTGTCAGCACCATCGAAACGCGTATCAACGGACTCGGACTTGCGGAATCCGCCGTACAGCCGCGTGGCCGTCAGGATGCCGAGGGTGAAGTGCTGGTGCAGCTCCCGGGTGTCGACGATCCGGCGCGCATCAAGCAGATTCTGCAGACCGCCGCCGTCCTCGAACTGTATGAAGTGAAGGACGGACCGTTCCAGAGCGAAGAGGAGGCCCGTGGCAAGCATGGTGGGGTGCTCCCGTTCAACACCAAGCTGATCAAGGGAGCCGAACGCGGCGACCGCAGCAACGGATGGCTGTTGGTGACGCGTACGCCGGTGATCCGTGGTACGGATCTGCGCGACGCCAAGCCGCTCCAGAGCCAGACCGGGACCTGGGAAGTGCAGTTCATCCTTTCGCAGGATTCGGCCAAACGTTTCGAACGGTTTACCGAGGCCAACATCGGCAACAAACTGGCGATCGTACTCGACAACCAGTGGCGCCTCGCTCCCACCATCAACGCCAGAATCGGCGACACGGGCGTAATCGAAAACATGGGCGGCCAGCAGGAAGCTTCCGACACCGCGCTGGTACTTCGCGCCGGTTCGCTCCCGGCAAGCCTCGTGTACCTGCAGGAAAGCACCGTCGGCCCGTCGCTGGGCGCCGATTCCATCAACGACGGCCTGATGGCGGGTGCCGTCGGCATCGTTGCCGTGGTCGCCGTCATGTTGTTCTATTACAAGAAGAGCGGCATCAACGCGACCCTCGCTCTGATCCTGAACGCGCTCATTCTCATCGCGGCACTGGCGTACTTCGGAGCCGTGCTGACGCTGCCCGGCATCGCTGGTGTGATTCTGACCATCGGTATGGCGGTTGACTCCAACGTTCTGATTTTTGAACGCATTCGTGAAGAACTGCGCGCCGGCAAGGCCGTCGTTTCCGCCGTCGAGACGGGCTTTAACAAAGCATTCGTTACGATTGTGGACACGCACGTCACCACGGTCGTATCTTGTTTGTTTCTGTTCCTGTTCGGTACAGGTGCGGTAAGAGGTTTTGCGGTCACACTGGTGATCGGTCTGGTGGCCAATGTGTTCACGGCGGTTTTCGTGTCGAAGGTAATCTTCGACTGGGAATTGTCGGGCTCGCGTCAGCCTAAGCTCAGCATTTGATACGCTGGCCCCGCGCTGCGTGTCGAAACAGTTGTTTTTTTTGTGCGCTGAACGTTTCTTTTTAAGAATGTTTTGCGACCTTCGCGGGAACTGACTAAACGAGTCCGGTGTCTAGGGAATTAGAGCCGGCAGGAAGACTGTAAGGTTAATGGAGTTATTTCGGAATACCAACTACGACTTTCTTGGCAAGAAGTGGCCGTTCATCATCGCATCACTGGTTTTGACAGTGGCGGGGCTGGCCAGCGTGATTGCCAGGGGTGGTCCCCGGTACGGCATCGACCTCAAGGGTGGGGCTCTTGTCTATGTGAAGTTCGCCGACCGGCCGAACGTCGAGAAACTGCGCGCGGAACTCGGTCGCGCCCTGCCCGGCGGCACCCCGGAAATTCAGGAAGTGACCGGTACCAATGAAGTAATCATCGGAACCGAAATGCGCGAAGAGCGCGAGTTGCTAAAAGCCCGAGAGTTGATCGAATCGACGCTGGCAAAGAGCTTTGCCGGTCAGAGAGATGCTTCGAAGATCGACATCAACAACGCCGGACAGCAAGCCGTTACGGATCGTTTGCGAGGGCCGCTGGCGGCCGCCGGGGTGAGTACCGGCGAACAGCAGCTGACCGAACTGGTGGGACGTATCTTGCAGTTCCGCAATACTCCGCCCCGGTCCGGCGTCATTCGGAGCTTCGACCAGTTGCAGGGTGTTGCCGGCGTCACCTCGCAGGTGATTCAGGTGCTTAAGCAGGAAGCCACGTTGTCGGCTTATGCGATCCGGCAGGTGGAAGTTGTCGGTCCCAGGATGGGCAAGGAACTTCAAAAGCAGGCCATCTACGTAGTATTGTGGGCGCTGCTGGGCATGTTGGTATACATTGGTTTCCGATTCGAGTGGATTTACGGTCTGGCCGCGGTTATCGCCGTGTTCCACGACACGATCATCACAGTGGGTTTGTTCTCGATCTTTAACAAAGAGGTTTCTCTTACGGTGATCGCAGCGTTGCTTACGCTGGTGGGCTACTCGATGAATGACACGATTGTGGTCTTCGACCGCATACGTGAAAACCTGAAGCTGAACAAGAGGCTGGGGTTTGAGGAATTGGTGAACGCCAGTGTCAACCAGACTCTGAGCCGGACCGTCCTGACATCCGGTCTGACGTTTCTGACGGCCTTGTCACTGTGGATTTTCGGTGGTCCTGTGCTGAACGGGTTTGCGTTCGCGCTGGTGTGCGGGATCCTGATTGGAACATACTCGTCGGTCTTTATCGCCAGTCCGATTTTGATCTTCTGGCGGGATTTTGTGGAGAAAAGGAAAACGGCGACGCCGGCCGCCGGTTCAGGAACGGTAAAGCGGCCGCCGGCAAAAGCGGTCAAATAACGAATCTCTGCCTGGCTGCCGGAAAAAGCCAGGCTGAAAGGGTGGTCTCCGATGTTTGAGCAGTCGTTCGTGCAGGGAGAAAACGCGACCAGGAAGGCATCGTCGGTCTTCATTTCCTTCCTCGTTCAGGTGGGTCTGATCATCGTGGCAGTCCTCGTTCCGTTGATCTATACGGAATCTCTGCCCAAGAC
>JAWXCM010000399.1:0-5590 GCA_034408745.1 Bryobacteraceae bacterium | reverse complement strand
GCTCGGGCGGAACGTCGGCCAGGTGGCCGAACTGTTTCGCGGTGAGCGCGCGGGCTTTGGGAGCGGGAATCAGGTCGGCCATGGCGGTCTCTTTCAGCGGCTGGTTTTAAACACGATAATGTATTTTATCGTGCTTAAAAGCAAGCGCTAAAATGTTGCGTTTTTAGTGCGACCGGGGCGGAACTTTCGGGGATATGTGGTGTAGTGGACATGAGTAATGCTCTAGGGTAGCGTCCCCAACCCCTTGCACCAAACCTGCGCCAGACCCTCTTTAAGTAAAACGCGACAAGTGTGGCCGAAGCTTCGGGAGGTGGGCAAAGAATGAGTTGCAGGCTTCGACTGCCCTGGCACGCCGCAGCATCACATACCAGACCGGGCTGTTCGCACTGATCTAGACGCCGCCTGGCCATAGCTCGACTGCAACCAAATGATTTACTGCTTTACCCGTCTTATCTGTAGCCGGAGAGCCCGGAGAAAAGCCGCTGGCCCTGGCAACCGCTAGTCAAACCCGTAAGGTTCGCGCGAGGGCCGGTCCAATGCCTGGCCTTCCGGTACTTTGGTCCGTTGCTTGAGCTCAACCTGGCGCAGCAATTTCTCCAGATCGTGGTTATGGATCACTGTAACCGACAGCCGTTCAGGAGCGACTTCCATTGGTCCGGAAATATTCTGCAGTAGAGTTGTCATCTTTCTCTTCCTTTCAAGTTCTATCGAGCGCATCCGCGCCCGCAGATAACTACGCCGCCAGGATGCGGATCTTTCATTGCCATATGTCCAATCGATAGGAAAAGGAGAAAAAACCTAGACGGGTGATTCGATCGAGAATCACGGGCTTAGCCGCTGCTGCTCTCATCTGCTCCCATCTCACCCACCGCATTCGCCGCATTCGCCGCATACCCCCGTACGTTTCTATTCGGATCGGCCAGCAACGCGTCGAACCCTCCGCCTGTTTCGCACTCGATTGATTCCGGTCAGGTGGAGACGGTATCGTTCGCCGAACTAGCCCCTACGCCGGTCCCCATGGACCTACTAAGCTTCAAGGCATCACAACAGAAGTGTTGCTGGCGGTGCAAAACATTCCAATACCTCCGTATAGGAAAGCGGAGGTAGTCATGATTCTGAATCGCTTGCCATTAATAATGCTGGGTGCTGTCGTGGGGGTGTTGCAAGGCCAGGAAGCGCCGCGCAAACCCCGGACACCGTTTGCCTATGAGTTCAATATCGGTGGGATGGGCGCGCTCAGCAAAACCAGTGCCGATTATTCGAACTCGATCGTGATGGGCGGAGGCGCCAGCCTGCCGATCACCCGTTGGATAAACATCGATCTCGCGAACCTGGACTTTGGCTTTGGAACCGCTGGCGGTCCCCGGACGATTTCAGTTTCAGATGGTTCGAAGCGCACAACGAAGAATTATCATGGAGGCTATGGCACCGTCGCACAAAACGAATATGTTCCTAGCCGAACGTACTATCATGGCGGTGTTCAGTGACCGAAAACGTCGCTTGCTCAAGCTGTTCTCGTCAGACGCCGCAAGGGCCGTTCTTGCAGGCCCACCTGTTCGCGCGGTCGACGAAACGCAACACCTTCGGCGTGACGGCGAAATACTTCCTCGCCCGGGATACGAATAATCCCTCCTACTACCGCTTGCCGCCGCAACGCTAGCTCACTGTCTCCTTCCCGTTCTCGTTCGGGATTTAGCTGGCCTTCTCCTTGTCTCCGGCACCCGCCCTCGACGGCGGGCGGCGGCAATTAAGGGTGAGGCGATTCATATACCCGAACGCTAGACCCATATAATCTGAGGGATCAGCATCAGCTATGTCGCAAGATAATGTTCGGCATCTCCTGGAACTTGTTAAGACGCTGACGAGTTTCGTGGGAGAAACGCGGGAGGCGTCGCTGCTCTGGAATGGGTTAGGCGGCGCCGACGGGCGGATTCGTCAGGCGTGTGAAGAAGCGGTGCGATGTGAGCCGCCCGCCGATCCGGGAAACGAGCTGCATCGTTGCTGGGGCCTGATGCGGAAGGAGACGTTCGAAAGAAACATCGGCATCTTTTTCGGGCGTGGCGCGGCGGACGCGGCACGTTTGGTGCGGCACGCGCGGGCGATGATTGCCACAGCTGGTGCGGCTACAGCCCTGCGGCGCCAAGATGTGGATGGTTTTATCGGATGGTGGGCCGAGGCCGTGCCCCTGCTGGCGGGTAAGGTGAATGGCCGGCCGCCGCTGATGTGGGAGTGGACGCGGTGCAATTCGAATGATCCGCACTCGCTGCTGGACTACGCGGCGGAGGTTGTTGGCCAGGCGGACTGGGCCGTGGCCGGGGCGCACGACTGGACCGGGTACTGGTTGGTGCGGGCCGGGTTTCCGCGGACGGACTTGCCGCTGCGAACTATGACCGTGCCAGTATTGGCACACGCGTTGACCCAGAGTTATGTGAACGAACTGCGATTAGAGCTGATGGCGGACCGCACAGGCAAGCCGCACGAGGCCATCCAGGGAGCATTGAATCCGTTAGGCAGCGACCTCGTTGGTTGCGTTGAGGCAGCCTGCCAACGCGTACATGGGGCTGTACGGTGGAGGTTCATTCCGGGTGAGGGGGCACCCAGTGTGCAGAGTGGGAAGTCGCTCGAAGCGGCGGCACACGTGGGCGCGGTGCTGCTTGATACGAACCGGCCGTATGATCGTCGCTGTGTGATTACGGCGCGACTGATGGACGGAAATCGGCTGGAGAAAGTAACGAACGAGTACGAAAAGTTCAACGAAGCCGCTCGGCAGGGTTACCGACGGGGCGGGGTGGCCGTTGGCGTTAAAGCGAATCTGAAGAGCCAGCCGTTGGCGGTAGTCGAACTGGGGACTCTGGAAGAGGCGGTGATCTTTGCCTCTGGACTGATTACGGAGATGCGGGATTACCTGACCGGGTTGACGCAAGCCGACCGGGCCGGTGCGCCCTCGTATCTAGGGGGACGTTCGCCGATCGATTTGTATATTGAGCCGGACGTGCTGAAGCGGACACTGCAGGTGAAGAGAACTGGAGAGGAGCAGCAGGAGCGAGAAGAGGGGAAGCCCAGGAGGGAGCAGATCTCGCCGGAGGGAAGGGATATCGGCGAGGAAGAGATTTATGGCGAGCGGATCGAGGAAGTAGAAGAGCGGGTTGGCTGGGCGCGCGAGTTGGAAGCGATACATGCAGGAAAGCCGCGATGTGCGGTGATACTGGGTCCGCCGGGACAAGGCAAAACGGAGTTATGGCGGATGACGGCGCGGCGTAAGGCGCTGGAGGGGTTGCAGGGACTGGCGGGGGAAAGGGTATCACCGGATACAGTGACATTTCCTGTAAGGATCACACTGCGAAAGCTGGTGGAAGGCGGAATCGCAAATGGCGAATCCACCGAGGCGGCGCTGCGGCGGGTCTTGGGGGAGGCGATTGGCGGTGAGGTGGGGCGATATGCCAAGGAACATCTGCAGGAAGGACGGGTGTGGTTGTTTCTGGACGCATTGGACGAAGTGCCGGCCGAAGGACGGGGAGTGCTGGAGGAGTTTTTCGAAGTACTGAAGGGCTGGCAGTGCCGGGTAGTGATGACATCGCGGCCCTACGCGTTCAGCCAATGGAGCCTGCCGTTCCCAGAGGGAGAAGTAGCGGCGTTTCGGCTGGCACCGCTCAGCGACGGCCAGGCGCAAGCCTTGGTGCGGGTATGGTATCGGGACGAGTCACGGAGGGAGACCCTACGAAGTCTACTGCAGCGCAGTGTGACCGTCCGGCGACTAGCGCAGAGTCCGTATCTGATGACGCTGCTGTGTTGGGTTGGACAGCGGAGAAGGATTGATCCGGAGATACGGCGGACGGCGATATACGAACACGCGGTGGCGGATCTGCTCGGGCTGACGCGGGAGGGCGGAGTGGAGGAAGGCCGGGGAGCGGATTTGCTGCCGATGATGCGCGAGATAGGGTTGTCGCTGTTCGCCGGGGAGGCCGGCAAGAAACCGATTGCGCGAAGACACTTGTTGGATTTGATCGAAGGTTGTAAGCGGAAACCAATGTTGAGGGGGTTGACAGCGGAGCAATCGGTGAAGTTGGGAGAAAGAGAGAAGGCGACGTATTTACTCAAAGAACTGGAGGAGAAGCGGTTTCTGACACTGTGGGGACCGGACGAGTTTCTGGTGCCGCACCGTTCGGTGTTGGAGTATCTGGCTGGCTCGGGGCTGGCGGAGAAGCTGACAGGGCTCACCAATGACAAAGCGTGGTGGAAGTGGGTAGAGGCAAAGGCATGGGACCCGGACTGGAAGGAAGTCATCGTGTTCTCCGCTGGAAGCCTGGTGGGAAGGTGGGGAGAACTCAAGGGGCTATTGGCCCGATTGAGTGACAAGAAGAAGGATGACCACTTTCGTCACCGGTTGGCCGTAGCGGCGGAGTGTCTCGGAGAGATCCCGAAGGACAATCGGACTGCGATTGACCAGGAGATAGACAAGATAACGACGGAGGCATTCGAGCTGTGGTGCGAACGCTGTAGGGACGGTGCCGCAGAAATCTACCCGATAAGGAAGAGCCTCAGTGCGCTGGCTGTGTGTAACGGAAGAATTGAAGGGGTACCCCTTTTGGATCGGATCCCGGTGCTGCTGGCCGATCAGGCTGGATATGTACGTGATAGTGCGGTGAAGGCGGTGGGTGAGATGGGAGCAGCAGCGGCTAAGCCCGGGATTCTCGATCGGATCGCAGAGTTGCTTGACGACCCGGCTGTAAATGTTCGTTCGAGTACGGCGAACGCAGTGGGTGGGATGGGAGCAGCGGCGGCCACGCCCTTGTTTCTGGACCGAATCGCCGAACTGCTGGCCGACCAATCTGGAAGTGGGAGCGCGGCGGAGGCGGTAGGAAACATGGGAGTAGCTGTGGCTACGCCCGAGTTTCTGTCCCGGATCGAGGAGTTGCTGGCCGATCCGGATAGAGGTGTACGCCTGAGTGCGATGCGTGCAGTCGGAGAGTTGAGGGCACTGGCGGCCACGCCGGTGTTTCTGGACCGGATAGCCGAACTGCTGGCCGATCCGGATGAAGATGTACCTTGGACGGAGGAGGCGGTAAAAAAGATAGGAGCAGCAGCGGCCACGCCGGTATTTCTGGACCGGATAGCCGGACTGCTGGCCGATCCGGATGGAGATGTCCATAGGAGTGCGGCGGAGGCGGTGCGTGGGATGGGAGCAGCAGCGGCCACGCCGGTATTTCTGGACCGGATAGCCGGACTGCTGGCCGATCCAGATGGAGATGTACGTTGGACGGCGGCGCGAGCGGTGGGTGGGATGGGAGCAGCAGCGGCCAAACCTCTGATTCTGGACCGGATAGCCGGACTGCTGGCCGATCCGGATGGACATGTACGTTGGACGGCGGCGCAAGCGGTGGGTGAGATGGGAGCAGCAGCGGCCAAACCTCTGATTCTGGACGGGATCGCCGCGCTGCTGGCCGATCCGGATCGAGATTTCCGTAGGAGTGTGGCGTGGGCGGTACGTGGGATGGGAGCAGCCGCGGCGACGCCGGTGTTTCTCGATCGGATCGGGGGGCTGCTGGCCGATCCGGATGGAGGTGTACGTTCGAGTGCGGCGGCGGTGGTG
>JAWXCM010000398.1:0-3965 GCA_034408745.1 Bryobacteraceae bacterium | reverse complement strand
GCTGTCGCTGGTGTATGACGGGTCCGGGCCGGTGGTGATCGTGCGACAGGCTCGGGTGGCTGGGGGGGATGGGATTGGGGAGCGCGGCGGGGCGGGCGCGGCGGTGATGTTCATCGGCGAGCGGCCGGGGTTGAGTTCGCCGGACAGCCTTGGCGTGTATCTGACGTGGGCTCCGAGGGCGGGGCGGACGGACGCGGAGCGGAACTGCATTTCCAATATTCACGGGCGTGGGTTGTCGTATGAAGCGGCGGCCTTCAAGATCCAGTTTCTGCTCGGCGAGATGCGGCGATTGCGGCTGAGCGGGGTGTCTCTGAAGGACACGTCGGGCTCGGGATATACTCTCCCGTGACATGCAGCGTTTGCTCGTTACGATGGCCGCGGTTGCGGCATCTGCGTTTGCGCAGGGCTCCTCTTCTTACAAGGGCTGGGAGGCGTATGGCGGAGGCTACGAGAATATTCACTACTCGTCGCTGAAGCAGATCACTCCTGCCAATGTGAATCAGCTGAAAGTAGCGTGGACCTACGAGAGCGGGGATGCGTATCCGGGGTCGGATATTCAGTGCAACCCGATTATTGTGGGCGGCGTGATGTATGTGACGTCGCCGAAGCTGCGTGTGGCTGCCGTGGATGCGGCGACGGGTAAGGAGATGTGGAGTTTCGACGGGTTGAAGGGGCGTCGTCCGGCGCATAAGAATCGCGGGCTGACGTACTGGACGGACGGAAAATCGGCCCGGATATTATTCGCGCTCGACACGTACTTGCTGTCGCTGGACGCGAAAACGGGCGTGCTGGATCCGGCGTTCGGCGAGAAGGGCCGGGTGGATCTGCGGGCGGCGTTCGACCGCAGGCCGGAGATGACCACGATCAGCATCCCGACTCCGGGGGCTATCTATAAAGACACGATTATTCTGGGGAGCTCGGTGCCAGAGTCGCATCCGTCGACGCCGGGAGATATTCTTGCGTACAACGTTCGGACGGGGAAATTGCAGTGGAGTTTCCACACGATTCCGCATCCGGGCGAGCCGGGTTATGAGACCTGGCCGAAGGACACGTGGAAGTACACGGGCGGAGCGAATCCGTGGGCCGGGCTGGTGGTGGATGTGAAGCGCGGGCTTGTTTTCGCTCCCACCGGGTCGGCTGCCTATGATTTTTATGGCGCGGACAGGATCGGCGATAATTTGTACTCGAACACGATTCTTTGTCTCGACGCGAATACCGGGAAAAAGAAGTGGCATTTCCAGACAATTCGGCACGACGTGTGGGATCTGGATTTCCCGACGGCTCCGCTGCTGGCCACGGTTCGAAAGAACGGCAAGCCGGTCGACGTTGTGGTGGCGGCGGGCAAGGACGGGTTTATCTGGGTGTTGAATCGCGACACGGGTGAGAGTCTGTTCTCGTTTGAGGAACGGGCGGTTCCGGTGTCGAACGTGGAAGGGGAAATGCTCGCGAAATCGCAGAAATTTCCCTTGAAACCGGCTCCGTTTGTGCGGCAAGAATTTAGCGAGGCCACGGTGACGAATCGGAGTCCCGAGGCGCATGCCGAGGTGATGGAACGCCTCAAGGGGCTCGATTACGGTGGTCGGTTTACGCCTCCGAGTCTGCGGGGGACCGTGGTGTTTCCGGGATTTGCGGGTGGGGCCGAGTGGGGCGGCGAAGCGTTCGATCCTGAGACGCATTTGTATTACATCAACGCGAATGAACTGGCGTGGATTAGCAAACTGGTGCTGCCGAGTCAGCTGACGCAGCGCAAGTCGGCCGCCAGCCGGATTTACCGGAGCCGGTGCGGGAGTTGTCACGGGCCGGATATGAAGGGTGCTCCTCCGGAGTATCCAGCGCTGAATGGTCTGGCTTTGAAGATGAATGCGACGCAGCTTGCGGGGATCATTCACAAGGGCTCGGGTCGGATGCCGCCGTTTGCCTCGCTGGGCGATCCGGCGATCTCGGCGCTTGCTAATTATTTGCTGACCGGCAAGGATGAGGAAGTCGCGGTGGAGCGTGGGCCGAAGCCTCCGGTGGAGTTGAAGTATGCGATGGACGGGTACAAGACGTTCACGGATTCCGAGGGATATCCGGCGACGACGCCTCCGTGGGGATCGCTGTCGGCGATCAATCTGGACACGGGTGAGTATGTCTGGAAGGTGCCGCTGGGAGAGTATCCGGAACTTGTGGAGAAGGGAATTAAGGACACCGGCACGGAAAATCATGGCGGCGGAATTGTCACCGCGGGCGGATTGTTTTTTATCGCGTCGACGCATTATGACAATAAGTTGCGGGCATTCGACAAGAAGACAGGGAAACTGGTGTGGGAGACGAAGCTGCCGCATGCCGGGAATGCCACTCCTTCCATGTTCGAACTGAAGGGGAAGCAGTACCTGGTTGTGCCCTGCGGTGGTGGCCGGGAGCGGCCTTCGGGCGGCTCGTTTGTAGCCTTCGCTCTGCCTTAGCGGCGGGCCGACTGACAGACCGAGTCTTCTCCCGGTTCTGGCTTGTCGCCGAGCACGTCTTCGATATAGAGCATTCGCACCATCACCATTCCGACCACCGTCAGGGGCGTGGCCAGTGCAACGCCTGCAAAGCCAAAGAGGAGTCCGAGGCCAATCTGCGCTGCGATGGTGAGGGCGGGCGGCAGGTTCGAGGCCCTCTGCTGGATCATCGGGGTGAGGAAGTTACCCTCAATGGTCTGCGCCACTAAGTAGACGACCACCACCCACAAGGCGTCCTGCACTCCGTGGGTGAGGGCGAGAAGTACGGCTGGTATTCCAGCGATCAGCGGACCGACGTTGGGAATGAAGTTGAACAGGGCAGCGAGCAGGCTGAGGCCGAGCGCGAGGGGCACGCCTACGATGTAGAGGCCGATGGCGGTGAAGACGCCGATGATGAGCATTGCGGCGAGTTGTCCCAGCAGCCACAGTCGCAGCGACTCGCCGAGGCAGTCGAGGACCTCGACCGCCCGTACGCGGCGGCTGATGGGGAAGAGTCTGATTATGCCCTGACGGTAGGGCGCGGGGTCGGCTGCAAGGAACAGGGCCAGGACGACGACGATAAAGAAGTTAAACAGGGCTCCGAGTGTGCTGGAGAAGATGTTCGAGATGCGGCCCAACATGCTTGCGCCCCGCTGAATAGCCACTTCAGGGCCGGGTAATGCATCGGCTACGCCGCGGGCCCATGGGATCTGCGCAAGACGGGACCGCAGACCTTCCCACGCTTTGGGGACGGAATTGCCGATCTCATGGAACTGTTCGGCGATGAGTGGCGCGTATAACAGGCCGATGATGGCGAAAAAGGCTGCGATCAGGAACAGCGTAAGTGGGAATGCGATCCTTTCGGGAACGGGGGTGTAGCGGGTAAGGGCCTCGCTGAGCGTGCGGAAGAGGATGGCGAGGAGGATGGCTCCGAAGACCAGCAGCAGGGCGTCTGAGATGGTCCAGAGAACCAGCAGGACTACGGCGGTCCCGGTTACGGCGGCGATGGTGCTCCAGAGCCTGGCTCGGAATGCGGATGGGGTGTTGGGGGTGGTATCGGCTGTCATTGGCTGCGGAGTACCGCGTCTCTGTGGATGAGGGGCGCGGCCAGGGAGTTTCGTGATGACTGGGGATTTGCTTTCTTTTGATGCGGATGTTTCCGCTTACGCGACGCAGGCGGAGGCGTTGCTGACTGGACACCGGTCGGGCGACTCGCGGCTGACGCTGGCCAGGGCGTACTGTTTTCGGGACTGGGCGGCGCTGGTGGCGTTTTCGGAATCGGTGGCGAATCCGGAGTCCGCGGTGTACCGGATTGAGGCGGCCGTGGAGGCGGTGATCTCGGGGGATGTGGTTCGGTTGCGGTCGCTGCTGGCCGCTGACGCCGGGCTGGTGAGGGCGCGGGGGCGGATCCGAACGCGGTGGCGCGGTTGTATGGTGGGCAATGCTCGGTGATGAGCTGTGGGGGAGGGTCGGTGGACCAGTCCGCTGGTGACGGCGCTGGTG
>JAWXCM010000397.1:0-14864 GCA_034408745.1 Bryobacteraceae bacterium | reverse complement strand
GTTCACAAAGTGTTTGCGCGCCGCCCGCGCCATGACGCGCCACATCGGACGCGCCCCACAACGAAATCTCGACCACGCTTCCCTCCGGATCGCGAAATCAACACCTCAATTGCCGGCATTCTGCCACGGAGCCGGGTAGCGGCTGCCTCGCCGGGCGGCAAAGGCATCCCAAACGATTTCCGAAGCTCGTCATCCACGTACGCGTACGGCGTTCGGCCATTCAGAGCCTGGAGCGCGAAAGGATCGGCTTCCCTTCGCGACAGCACCTGATCGCGTCAACCCGTGAACTCACGCAGACTGGCCACCGGCCCGACCCCACTACGCAATGGGATGTTCAAATGATCCAGCCGCGCACCCTGCAGGTTCGGATACCACCCTGCCTGCCTGCGGATCTGCCTGCCCCCAGGCCGAAGGAAACTTATGCGTTTTACCTTCACAAAAATATTCCTAACCACAGCATTACCAACCACATACACCACTCCAAGCCACCCCACCCACCCCCGGAAACTGGACACCCCTGTGCTAAATTTCCCCAGGAAGGAAAAGGCACCACATGGCCACCTGGAATCAGAAAAACGCGTCGAAAATCAACGGAGCCCGCTCCAAAGGCCCCGTAACCCCGGAGGGCAAAGCCAAAGTCTCCCAGAACGGCTGCAAACACGGCCTCTCCGCCAAACAGACCGTCCTCCGCAACGAGGACCCAGCCCAGTACGCCGAACTCCGCGAAGTCTACCTCCGCGACTACGCCCCGGCCTCAGAAATGGAAACCGACCTCGTCCTCGACATCGCCGAAGCCCGCTGGCGTCTCCGCCGCTTCCGCGCCCTCGAAACCGCCGCGCTCGACTTCGAAATGGAGCGCATGCGCACCGAAATCGACGCCACGCTCGACATCATCGATGAGGAATCCCGGACCATGCTCGCCTTCAACTCCCTCATCTCCCTGAACCGGACATTCGAGGTCCTGCAGACCTCCATCCGAGCCCCGGGCGCCAACCGGATAGCATCGAAAATCAACGGACCAAACCCGGCACCTCGCCCCACGCGAGCCCCTCCGCGGCAGGCGAACGCCGCCACCAAACCTTGCGCCTCTGCGCCTGAAACCACCCATGGAAAACAGGCACACAGCACCCGCATTCCGAGCCCCGGCCGGGGAACCCAGAACTCGAGTCCAGGCGGAGTGTGCCCAGTCCGCGGCCCTCTCGCCCATCTTTAACACCTGGTCCGGACGCCACAAAACCAGCGCCGCCTCAGGACAGCCGGCCACCCAGACCGCTGACCCCAACATCCCAACCCTGGACCACTTCGTCTTCCCGAGTGAGGACAAACCAACCCACATCGAAAGTGCCGTGTCCGAGTGGCTCAGACGCGCCCACCCCGAGATCCACACGGAGCTAATCTGGCGAGCCTGCAAAATCGGAGGTCTCCTCAAGCCTGGCCTGTACCCGTACCCCGACTAACCCAGACCCTGACCCGTCGGAGCCGCCACGATAGAATGTCGGCGCTCCAGCCAACAACAGCATTCCGATTGCAGCGGGATGTCGGATCTTGACGTCGACACAGAACTGGTTCCTGGCATCCGTTGGTTGTGGTAAGTGTGGCCGGTATTCCACCACGTGGAGAGTTGAGCGCCGAACGCTCCTGCTATCCTGAACTGTACGGCATGGGCGAGCAATCGCTGCTCGTATGCGTCCGTAGAAACGATTCTGCCGGCCCCACGTCCTCCCTTTGCCTGTCAAGTCTGAGGTTTTCCTTTTAATGAAGTTCAGAAGCGGTTTCGAACTGATCTACAGCTTTTTCCAGCCCACTCCCATGGTGCTTGTCGTAAATGTGCATGACTCACGCAGCGCTGACATAATCACCCCCGACCGGCTTCGCACGGAACCGCCCGTTCCAGTCACCAGCTACAGGGATGGCTTCGGAAATCAATGCCACCGGCTTGTTGCTCCCGCGGGCCGTTTTGCTCTGAGAGCTGAGGGATTAATCAGAGACAGCGGTCAACCGGATGAAGTGGCCAGCACTGTTGGGCAGGATGCCGTGGAGGATCTCCCCGGCGAGACGCTGGTGTTTCTTCTCGGCAGCCGTTACTGCGAGACTGATTTGCTGTCGCAGACGGCCTGGCAACTCTTCAGCGGCACCGTCCCAGGGTATCAGCGCGTCCAGGCGATCTGCGACTACGTGCATAACCATATTTCCTTCGACTATCAGAATGCACGTGCCACCCGGAGCGCGGCTGAAGCTTTTCAGGAGAAGACAGGAGTCTGCCGGGATTTTGCGCACCTTGCCATCACCTTCTGCAGATGCATGAATATTCCGGCTCGCTACTGCACAGGCTATTTGAGCGATGTGGGAACGCCCCCACCTTTTCCACCGGGCGACTTCGCGGCCTGGATGGAGGCGTGGATCGACGGTCGATGGCAGCTTTTCGATCCCCGCAACAATGTTCCGCGAATTGGTCGCATTCTGGTTGCACGAGGACGTGACGCCTGCGATGTTGCCATTTCGACGACGTTCGGACCCAACACGCTGGAGAGCTTTACCGTCTGGACCGATGAAGTTCAGGATGCCGACCTCCCGGGAACTACCGTCTAATGTCCTTTCTTTGCGTCCAACACGCCACTACGTATCGATATGCCGCACCGGTAGAACTGGGGGAGCACCGCATGCTGTTCCGCCCAAGGGAAAGCCATGACCTGCGACTGATCCGAACGAGTCTCCTGATCAGGCCACAGCCGTCCTTACTGCGCTGGGTGCACGATCCTTTTGACAATTCCGTGGCTGTAGCGACGTTTCAGGGGAGCACTACGGAACTCCACTTCAACAGCACCGTGACCATCGAACATTTTGAGAACTCCATGCCCGAGTACCCTCTTGAGGAATACGCGCGAACCTATCCCTTTTCCTACTCCGATGAAGACTTCTCGAGTCTGGGACGCGCTTTGAATCACCACGGTGTGGATGAGAGCGTGTCCCAGTGGGCTCTACAGTTCCTGGATGCGGCAGACAGAACTGGAACCGTCAAGATGCTTTCCTCCATGTCGGAAGGCATTCGCGAGCAATGCACATATGTACGCCGCCCGGAAAAAGGTGTACAGACCGCCGCTCAGACATTGCGTAGCCGGCGGGGCAGTTGCCGGGATTTCGCGGTTCTGATGATGGAAGCCACACGCTCGCTTGGTGTGGCGGCGCGATTTGTCAGCGGCTATATTTTCGTACCGAACGCTTCCGGCGTGGCGGGGGGCGGAGCTACCCACGCCTGGATGCAGGCCTACCTTCCCGGTGCCGGCTGGATCGACTTCGACCCCACCAACAGCATCATCGGAAATCGAAATCTCATTCGAGTTGCCGTCGCCTGGGCTCCCGAGCATGCTTTACCGTTGTGGGGGACCTACGCTGGTGCCGCGGAGGATTTTCTCGGCATGGACGTTACCGTTTCGGTCACAGAAGTCGACGGATGATGACTGCGTGACGGCGCCTCGCATGGTTGGTCTCAACCGCCCTGGACGCTTCGTACTTCTCTGCGATCACGCCAGCAATTTTATTCCGGACGAACTCAAGAATCTGGGCTTGCCGGAGGCTGAACTCAGACGCCATATCGCCTGGGATATCGGGGCAGCCGGAGTCACCGAGGCGCTGTCGGAACTCATCGACGCTCCGGCGATCCTTTCCCCTGCTTCACGACTCGTGATCGACTGCAATCGCCATCTCGACGCTCCGGATCTCATACCGGAAATGACCGACGGGACTACCATCCCGGGCAACCTGCAACTGAGTGTTGCCGAGAGAGCGAATCGTATCGAGCGCTGGTTTCGTCCCTATCACGATGCGGTGGAATCCGTTTTGCTGCGACGCGAGGAGCAGGGCAGGGAATCGGTCGTCCTCGCTGTTCATTCCATGACGGATTCCCTGGGTGGCAAGCACAGACCGTGGCAGATCGCTGTATCGAGCCATACCGACCGGCGGCTCGCCACCCCCCTGCTTGCCGCTCTGCGCCAGCACAAGGACATCGTAGTGGGAGACAACGAGCCCTACGATCTGGATCCCAGGGTGGACTACAGCGTTCCGTACCATGCTCTCCGCCGTGGGCTGTCGCAAATCCAGGTCGAGTTTCGGCAGGATGAGATTGTCGAGTCCCGTGGTCAGCAGCGATGGGCTCTACGTTTTGCTGACGCTGTCAAAACTCTGGTGTAGTCCGCCGGTGCCGTGATTCGGAAGCGCAAATCGGACCGGACGGTTTCCCTTGATGAGCCGCATGAGACGGACGAGGACACGGTAACCCGAGATTCGCACTGCGTTATCCCACCCTTGCTCTTACGGGCACCGCAGGTTATGTGCCGGCTGGAGTGTCTCAGATTCCCTCGAATTTTGGAGCCGCCGGACTGATTATCGGGCTGCCATTTCTTAACGGCGGGCTCTACAAGTCCCGTCAGGCTGAGGCTGTCCTGCGTACGCGATCCCTCGGCCGACGGGTGGCCGACCTCGAGAACCGCGTCGCCGGCGACGTAGTGGTTGCATGGCTGGACGTGCCGCCGGGCCAGCGCTTCCGACTGGAACTCAGACAACGCCAGCGGCTTTTCAGCGGATGAGATCAGGAGTCTGGCTTCAGACAGACCGGTCTGAGCGAAGCTGAGATCCAGGCTCGATTTAAGACTTGCCTTGACAAGCTCGGATATCTGGTCGACGACAAGCTGTCTTGCCTCCTGAGTCGCTTTGGCAACGGTCAGGACGGTATCGGCGCGCAACGCAGCCAGATACGCACGCCGCACTGAAAGGACAACGTCTGCGCGAGTTGCACCGGTGCGGTGAACCGCGGCCTCGGCTCCTGCGCGCGTTCCTTCCGAGCACCATGGCACTTCGCCGCACTGAGCGTGTGTACCGCGACATCCGTCAGATCCAGGCGGCTCATGAGCGGATCGAGCGCAGCATAAGCGACGTGGAACGTCAGATGTATCTGGTCAGCATTCTGATTCGCGAGTACTTGCTGGACGACTCTCCTGAGGCATCATCCACTTACCGGAATTCTGTGAGCGCAGTGCCGTCGGCAGATTGATGCCCGGCTGACGGAACTGCGCGCACGGAATTTGGGGCCCGGCGGGACTACAGCGCTCGACGCACTGGCGCAGCAACTTACAGGCTACTGGTCTGCCATGGAGCCGCTGTTTAGTTAGTGCTCATCGACATCGCCATGCCTCAGCTCAACGGTATCGAAGCCGCGGCGCAGATCGTCCGGGCCATCCCTCGCACCGGAGTGATCATCCTCAGCATGTATTCCGACGAAGAGTATCTGGTCCGGGCGCTGGCGGCAGGTGCGCGAGGGTATCTCCTCAAAGATTCGGCCGAACCGGACCTGATCCGTGCCGTGCGACGCGTTGCGCAGGGACGGACGTTCTTCAGCCCGGAGATCGCTCATATGCTGATGGAAGACTACGTTCGCCGCATGCAGCAGGAGAATATCCAGGACACGTGGGAACTGCTCACCGAACGTGAGCGCGAGGTGCTGCAACTGCTTGCCGAAGGCAGAAGCAACAAAGAAGTCGCCGGGCTGCTGAATATCAGCATCCACACGGTGGATACGCACCGAACCAACCTGATGCAGAAACTCGATTTGCACAATACGGCCGAGGTCGTGATATATGCGATGCGTAAGCGAATCATCTCCTGAGCTAAGGGCGTGCAGGCTCCGTAATCTGCCGGAACACGCGGAGCATGTTTAAGCCGAGAAACTTGCGGATTCGCTGCTCCGGCCATCCGCGGCGCAGCATAGCTTCTGTAAGCAGCGGCGTATCGGAGATATCGCGCATGCCACGCGGCGGTGTCGGTCCTCCGTCGAAGTCGCTGCCCAGAGCTACGTGGTCTTCGCCGACAATGGCGATGGCTCTTTCCACCACCTCAATCCAGCCTTCCGGAGTCAGCAGAATATCCTGCGGCGTATTCACACCCATCATCGGGAATGTTGGCGCGACTTTGCGGTCGATTTGATCTATCGTCATCTGACCTTGTCGATTCGCGATCTCGCTGGTGTCCCAGAACGGCTTTCCCGCATGCTCGGTTCGCCACTGGAACGCCTTCACGTTGTGGAACTCATTCCCGATCTGGAAGCCGATGACACCTCCTTTGGCCGCCAGCTTACGCATGAGATTTTCGGGCATGTTGCGCGGGATGTCGTTGATCATGCGCAGACCGTGATGCGTGGCGACTATTGGAACAGTGCTCAGATCGATGACCTGCGCCATGGTCTCGTCCGAGGCGTGCGAAATGTTGATCACCATGCCGAGCCGGTTCATCTCGCGGACAACGGCCCGTCCCTGATCGTTGAGTCCTCCAAACTTCGGCTTTGAGCAACACGAATCGGCGAAGTTGTTTGCCCAGTTGTGCGCGGAAAGCTGCGCGGAGCGTAGCCCAAGGCGGTAGAGGTTTCGGAGAACGCCCAGATCGCCGTCCAGGTCGAAGCCGCCTTCGAGATCCAGCACGGCGGCGATCTTTCCAGCAGCGTTAATGCGCGGAATATCGGACGCGGTCTTTGCCAGCTCAATCCTGGCCTTGTTGCTCTCCAGTTGAGTGAGGGCAAGGTCGATGAGGCGGAGCGTTTGTTTCACTTCCATGCGTTGCGGGTAGTAGTCCTCCGTAACAAAGACGGAGAAGAACATGGCATCAATGCCGCCGTCTTTGGCGCGCGGAAGATCGAACTGCCCGTCCGGTACCCGGGTGCCTATGTCACCGCCGTGGTACAGTTGCCGGTCAATGACGTGCACGTGAGCGTCAAACACGAAAGCATCGTTATGTAGTTTACGGGCGCGATCTGAAACTACGGCTGCAGCCAGCAGAGGAAGGGCAGTGAGGATAATGGGCAGGAAGCGTTTCAAGAGTTCTCCGATCGAAGTCCTATAATGAGCCGACATGCTTGCTGAACGCAATATCTCACGCCGCGAGTTGCTTGCCGGAGCTGCTTCCGCACCTCTGCTCACGGGCACTCAGGCGCGGCCGGCGCGACCCAGAATCGCCGCGATTACGACGGTCTACTTCAAGCACTCCCACGCGCAACACATCGTGGACCGATTCCTGGAAGGCTACGGCTGGAACGGGACGCACCATCACCCCGCGATGGATCTGGTATCGCTGTACGTCGATCAGGTTGGAAACGGTGATTTTAGCCGGGATCGGGCGAAGCGATTCCCGTCCATGAAGGTGTACCCGACAATCGCTGAAGCTCTTACGCTGGGCGGAAGCCGGCTGGCGGTCGACGGTATCGTGCTGGTCGGCGAACACGGCAAGTACCCGCGTACCGAAAAAGGTCAGGTCCAGTATCCCCGGTACCAGTTCTTTCAGGAGATCTTCAAAGTAATTCGGGCCAGTGGGCGCGCGGTCCCGATCTTCAACGACAAGCATCTTTCCTGGCGGTGGGACTGGTCTCGCGAGATCTACGACACAGCGCGCGAACTCAGGCTCCCTTTCATGGCCGGGTCGAGCCTCCCGGTCACGTGGCGTACGCCGTCGCTGGAAATGCCGCTCGGTTCGCGAGTGCGCGAGGCAGTGTGCGTCTGCTACGGCGGAGTGGACAGCTACGACTTTCATGGACTCGAGACAATCCAGTGCATGGTCGAACGCCGGCGGGGTGGTGAGACCGGTGTGAAGTCTCTGCAGGCCTTCCGTGGAGACGCTTTCTGGAGGGCGAATAAGGAGGGCCGCTGGTCGAAGGAACTGATGGAGTCCGCCTTGTGCCGGAGCCACACACTTACTCCGGCACGGGAAGGATTCAATGACATCATGCCCACCACCGAGGACATGCAAAGACTCGTGAAGGATCCTGTCGCTTACTGCTACGAACACAATGACGGCCTTCGCGCAACGATGCTGTTAATGGGTGGACTGGTGAAGGATTTCAATTTCGCCGCGAAGCTGGACGACAACAAGACTCTCTCCACGCAGATGTATTTACCGATGCCGGATGGCCGCACGACGCTTGCCAGCTTCTTCAGTCCGCTGGTCAACAATATGGAGCAGATGTTCCATACGGGCAAGCCAACATATCCGGTGGAGCGGACCCTGCTCACGACGGGGTTGACGGCCGCTGGTGTCGACAGCTTGCATCAGGGCAATGTCAAACTGGATACTCCACATCTGGCCAGCATCCGATATCAGGCTACAACCCAGTCGACTTACTGGAGGTCATAGATGAAGCGCATCGCCGTCATCGGTTCCATCTACAAGTACCTTTCACACGTGCAGCACATCGCCGACCGCTTCCTCGTCGGCTATCCCATTCACGGCGCCTGGCACAGGCCGGATATGAAGATCGTGTCGCTGTATATCGATCAGAAGCCGGAGGGGGATCAGAGCGCGGAGCGGGCGCGCGAGTTCGGCTTCCAGGTCTACCCGACGATAGCTGAGGCACTGCGGTGCGGCGGAGACAGACTGGCCGTCGACGCGGTGTTGAGCATCGTCGAGCACGGCGATTATCCTCGAAACGACAAGGGCCAGGTTTTGTATCCGCGATACGAATTTTTCAGGCAGTGCGTGGATGTGTTCGAGAAGGACGGACGTGCAGTCCCGATTTACAACGACAAGCACCTGTCATGGAGTTTTGAGCACGCGAAGTGGATGGTGGATCAATCCAGGCGGCTGAAGTTTCCTCTGCTCGCTGGGTCATCGCTGCCGGTCACGTGGCGGTTGCCGGATCTCGAATTGCCACTGGGATGCACGATAGACGAGGCGCTGATGGTCGGCGTAGGTGGCTCCGACCCGATGGATTATCATGCGCTCGAAGCCATGCAATGCATGATCGAACGGCGGAAGGGCGGGGAAACGGGCGTGCGAACCGTCCAGATGATAGAAGGCGACGCGGTCTGGAAAGCGGGCGCGGAAGGACGCTGGTCAAAGGACCTGCTGATCTCCGCGCTGTCGAGAAGCGACACGCCTCAGGGCTTCACTCTGGAGGATGGACGGACGCAGGATCTGGTGGGCAGCGGCGAACTGCAGCGGCTGGTGAAGAAGCCGGCGGCTTACTTCATCGAACACAACGACGGTCTGAAGACGACTCTGCTGATGCTGAACGGGGCGGTCCAGGATTTCAACTTCGCGGCACGGGTCCGCGGGTCGGGGATTAAGTCGTGTCAGTTTCTGTTGACCCCGGTGCCGAACGTCACTTACTCGGCATGTCTGGTGAGTAAGATTGAGGAGACGTTCGAAACAGGGCGCGCACCGTACCCGGCGGAACGTACGCTGATCGTCAGCGGCATGCTCGAGAGCTGCCTCACTTCGAAGATGCAGGGAAAGCGGCTCGAGACGCCGCACCTCAAGGTGAGTTACCAGGCGCCGAAGCAAAGCCAGCACGCAACCGCCTGAGCCCACGGCTTACCCGATCAGGCAACCACCTCTTTTATGACGCGTCCGCTCACATCTGTGAGGCGGAATAGCCGTCCCTGGAATGACCAGGTCAGCTTCTCATGGCTGATGCCCAGCAAATAAAGAACAGTCGCCTGCAGGTCGTGTACGTGGACGCCCCCGTCGGCGACGTTAAAGCCGAAATCGTCGGAACTGCCGTGAACATATCCTCGCCTCACCCCGCCTCCAGCCATCCACATAGAAAACACGCGGCCGTGATGATCGCGACCGTAGCTGTCCCGCTTGAGCGGCCCCTGCGAATAGGGAGTCCGACCGAACTCGCCACCCCAGATAACCAGTGTGTCGTCCAGCAATCCTCGCTGCTTCAGGTCGAGGACCAGCGCAGCGGATGGTTGATCCGTGTCCCGCGCAAGAGCCGGCAGCTTCTCGGTTAGGCCGCCATGGTGATCCCAGCCCCGGTGGTAGAGCTGTATAAAGCGAACGTCTCGTTCCGCCAGACGCCGGGCGAGAAGGCAGTTCGCCGCGAAGGTCCCGGGCTTCCTGGCCTCATCGCCGTACAGCTTGTAGACGTGGTCGGGCTCGCCACTGGTATCGGCCAGTTCCGGCACGCTCGACTGCATCCGGAACGCCATCTCGTACTGTGCGATGCGGGTCTCGATCTCCGGGTCTCCGATCCTCTCAGAGGCTTTCTGATTCAGCGCTGCAAGTCCGTCGAGCAAGGTGCGGCGCCGCTCCCGGGTGATACCAGGAGGATCAGACAGATGGAGCACTGGATCGCCTGCACTTCGAAACTGTACTCCCTGGTAACGGCTGGGCAGAAACCCGGATCCCCACAGGCGGGCGAGCAGTCCCTGATCCGGCATGCCGTTGCCCGGAAGCGAATTCAGCACGACGAATGCCGGCAGATTTTTGTTTTCGCTGCCGAGCCCGTAGTCGATCCAGGCGCCCATGCTTGGCCGCCCTGGTAACTGGGATCCGGTTTGCATCAGTGTGATCGCCGGGTCATGGTTGATCGCCTCCGTATGCATGGCCCGCAGCACGCAAATGTCGTCAGTGATGCGCGCTGTGTGCGGGAGAAGGTCGCTTACCCATGTTCCGCTTTGCCCGTGCCGATGGAAATCAAACATCGTTGGAGCGACAGGCAGGCGGTCCTGATGAGCCACCATTCCGGTAATCCGCTGCCCTCCGAAGATCGAGGGCGGGATGTCCTGGTTGAACCGGCTCTTCAACTCCGGTTTGTAGTCGAGCAGATCGAGATGGGACGGACCGCCAGCCTGGAACAGGAAGATCACTCGTTTTGCACGGGGCGGGAAATTAGGGAACACTGGCCCAGCGGCGTGCGTGGGCGAGGGACTGAGAAGCGAGTGCAATGCGGCCGCACCCAGCCCGTAGGCGCTCCTGGCAAGCACTTCGCGCCGCGAAAGGAACTGCGCATATCTTCGACATTCCATAAGGTCAGCCCTTCGTGATGACTTCGTCCATGTTCAGGATCATATTGGCGACGGCTGCGTAAGCCGCAAGATGCGCCGCCGGGATCGAAGCGTCAGGAGGCGACGCACCGACTTTCAGAAATGCTTCAGCGCCTTTCCCGTCCGTCCGATAGGCGGAGAGCAAATCACTAAATGTCTTCTCCAGAATTTGCAATTCCGCCTCAGTCGCGGCCCGTCCGGCAGCGAGGTGAAACATGAACCCGAGCCGGTCCGTCGACGTCTTGCCCGCCTCCCGCCACGCACGCTCAGCCAGCTTCCTGCCAGCTTCCACAAACGTTGGGTCATTCAGCAGCGTCAGAGCCTGGAGCGGAGTATTTGTTATGGATCGTTTTACTATGCAGAACTCGCGGTCTGGCGCATCGAACACCGTCATGGTTGGGTGCGGGATGGTTCGTTTCCAGAAGCTGTAGAGACTGCGTCGATACAAGTCGGGCCCCGTGCTCTCAACGTACTTAGTGCCCGGGTAATTGGCCGCGACAACCATTCCCTTGTACAGGTCCGGTGGCTGGTATGGGAAGACGCTGGGACCACCGAGCTGATTTGTAAGTAGTCCGGCAATAAAGAGGGCCTGATCTCGAATGACCTCGGCGGGAAGGCGGAACCGTGGACCTCGCGAGAGAAGCCGATTCTCCGGATCGCTGGAATAGCGGTCCCGAGGCGCGGCAGACTCCTGGCGGTACGTTGCCGAGAGCGCGATCATTCTGACGAGTGCTTTGACGTTCCAGCCGGAATCGATAAACTCCCTGGCGAGCCAGTCGAGTAACTCAGGGTGACTGGGTGACTCGCCCTGCATGCCGAAATTGTCGCTGGTTTTCACCAGCCCGGTGCCGAAGAACTGCTGCCAGAAACGGTTGACTATCACGCGTGCCGTCAGCGGATGATCGGGTTTCGTGAGCCATTGCGCAAGGCCGAGCCGGTTTCGGGGCGCACCTTCTGGCCAGGACCCAAGCAGGTGTTCGGGAACGCCGGGATTCACGATTTCCCCGGGTGCGTTATAGGCGCCGCGTTTCAGAAGGTGCGTTTCCCGGGGCTCAGCCATCTCCTGCATCACCATCACAGTGGGTGCCTTACGTTGCAGTGCCAGCAAATCGGCACGCATCGCGTTGCGCTGTTGAAGCTCCTTTGCGTAGTCCGGTTGCCCAGCTCTGAGGATGGCTGTCCGCATCCACATTTGTTCCGGCGTCGCGGGTTGCTTTTCGCTCACGTTCGCGACAGCCCAGGGAAGCGCGCGGCTCTCAAAAGCTGAGGAGATCTGATCGCCAGACAGCGCTTGCGTCCAAATCATGATTTCATCAAGGAGTCCGGCGAATCGTGGGCTGCCGGAGCCGTTGTCCCAGCCAACGCGAAACTTCACGGGCGAGGGCTTGTCATCTTTGGCGTCGGGCATCGCGACACCTTCGTTGAGGACGGTGGTGACAAGTTCGTGGCCGTCGGCGTACATTCGAACCCACGATGCTTCCGCGCGTCCCGTATTTGAGTTGCCCGCGCCTTCGTAGACCACCGCAAGATGATGCCATCGATCCGGCAAAAGAGTCGCGCCGCCTGACCGCACACGCACTGAGTATGCGGGGAAGCGATCGCCAAAACGAAACTCCATCTCGCCCGCAACCAGCCGGATTTCGATGCCCTTTCCGTAGCTCACGGACGCGGAGCTGGAGTTATAATCAGCCGCGGAAAGAAGGGCGACATCTTTGTCAGTCGCGGCAGGGCGAAGCCACAGACCAAAGGTAAGCGGCTTACGCTTAGAGATCGGTACCGCGTCAGTGAGCGGCGCAGGATCTGACCGGCGCGGCTCACAGGCTCGACCTGCGATTCCCGCGGGCGCGTTCTGCCCCTGAGCTTCACAGCTCAAATTCACAACGGCGCCAGCCGGGTTCACCGTGCGTTCCGCGATTCGAAGGATAGTGGGCGCTTTGTTTTGTCGCCATCTCCAGCCGCGCTCGCGCCGCGCGACACTCGCTGCCAGCTTCGAGACACCCGCTTCCAGCTCTTTGATCCGCGCCTGCTGATCGGTCGTCGGTGCGTGAAGGAGTGGCACGGCGTTCGTGACACGGCCATCTTCACCATATTCGGGAACATTGTTGAAAAATGCGAAGAAGCGATAGTAATCCGGCTGCGTGAGCGGGTCGTATTTATGGTCATGGCATCGGGAGCATTCAATGGTTAGCCCGAGCCATGACATGCCAAGCGTCCGGACACGGTCAGCCACATACTCCACCCGATATTCTTCTTCGATAATGCCCCCTTCCGAGTTGATGACGTGGTTGCGACCGAACCCTGTCGCAATGCGCTGGTCGAGCGTGGCACTGGGCAGCAGGTCTCCTGCGAGCTGCTCGGTCAGAAATCGGTCGTACGGCATGTTGGTGTTCAGGGCATGGATAACCCAGTCGCGCCAACGCCACATAGACCTTGCGGAATCGTTGTTGAAGCCGTGGGTGTCCGCGTACCGCGCAACGTCCAGCCAGTGAATCGCCATGTTCTCGCCGTAGCGGGGCGAAGCAAGCAGACGGTCCACCGCTGCGGTGTAGGCTGCGTCGCCGCGAGCGGTAACGTCGCGATTGAACGATTCGACCTCGGCTGGAGTAGGCGGCAGCCCGATGATGTCGAGGGAGACGCGCCGAAGCCAGGCCGGCGGCGCTGCACCGGGACTGGGCGTCAGCTTCTCCTGTTCCAGGCGCCTCTGGATGAATGCATCGAGTGGCTGCTTGATCCACCCCGCATTTGTGGTTGCAGGGATCGCGGGCCGGACGGGTGGGACAAATGCCCAGTGCTGCGCATATTTGCCGCCCTGCTCAATCCACCGCTTAAGAATCTGGATCTGTTGGTCCGTCAGCGTGCGGTTGGAGGAAACGGGTGGCATGCGCCGGGCGGATTGTTCCGCGGTAATGCGCTGGTAGATTCCGCTTTGTTCCGGATGTCCAGGTACGAGGGCCGTGCGACCGCCGCGGACCGCGATTGCACCCTCCACGGAATCCAGCCGCAACCCCGCCATCCGCATGGCGCTGTCCTGTCCGTGGCAGTGAAAGCACTTCTCCGAGAGGATCGGACGAACATCCCGGCCGTAGTCCACAAGGGTCGACTCCGCCGGGGCGGCAATCGCTATGCACCAGACGGCCGTGGACAAGGTCAGCGCAACACGCCACGATCTTCGCATGATGGAACGAATATACCAACAGACCCGTGCGACACGGCTTAGTATAAATAACAGGCAAATGCGCTTCCTCCTGTTCCCGATGCTCGCGCTGGGTGTGCTCGGCGCTGACTGGCCTCAGCTCCGTGGCCCTGACGGCTCTGGCTTGTGCGCTTCCTGCGGGCAACTGCCGACCGAGTTCGGACCTCAAAAGAATGTTCGGTGGAAGGTCGACGTGCCGGAGGGAAACTCTTCCCCCGTGCTTGCAGGCGACCGCATTTTCCTGACAGCTTCCGTCGGCGATGAACTGATTACGATGTGTCTGAGTCGCACCACCGGCAAGGTTCAGTGGCGGCGATCCGTCCGGGCTGGCAAACGCGAAACGCAGCACACCCTGAATCACCGTGCCGCTCCCACGGCCGTCACCGATGGAAAGAACGTCTTTGTCTTCTTCGCTGACTTCGGACTGGTCTCTTATGACTTCGAGGGTAAACAGCGGTGGCAGTTGCCGCTGGGACCGTTCAACAGTCTGCATGGTGTGGCTGCATCGCCTGTCTATGCCGATGGAAAGGTCATCCTCGTTTGCGATCAGGACACGGACGCGTACGTGATCGGGGTGGATGCGGACAGCGGGAAGATCGCGTGGAAAACGCCACGCGATGTTACCAACGGCTACTCGACCCCTGTCATCTATCGACCTGCGCGTGGCCCCGCGCAGATCATTGCACCCGGCTCCTACCAGCTCAGCGCCTACTCCGTTGTTGACGGCAAGCTGGTCTGGTTCGTTCGAGGTCTTACCTGTCAGCCTAAGGAAGCGTAAAACAATTAGATGGACTTTTTACGAGTTCGGGGAGATGGTGTAATTCCAGTCACCATGGAAGTCGTCGCGGACAATCCGGATCGCT
>JAWXCM010000396.1:0-18179 GCA_034408745.1 Bryobacteraceae bacterium | reverse complement strand
GAGAACTGGAACCAACTGGAGATGGACCTACGAGAACGAAAGCGGCGGAGAGCACCACAGGTTAAGATTCTTTAATCGCTAAGTTAGCGCTTATGGGCCTAGGGGCCTGCCCCCCTTTAGCCCGATTGGGCTGCGGCGGCGGTCAGGGCGGCTAAGGTTTCGGTGGCGCAGTGTTTCCAGGTGAATTGACGGGCCCTGGCACGGGCGGCGGGTACCAGGCTGCTGTCCTCCGATACGCGGAGAAGGGCGGCTAACATTTCTTCGTCGGAGTCGGGTGCGAAGCGGATGGCGGCGTCGCCTGTGATGGAGCGAAGGGGCTCGATGTCGGAACAGGCCAGCGGTACCCCGGCGGCCATTGCTTCGATTACTGGCAGGCCGAAGCCTTCGAATGTCGACGGGTAGACGAAGGCGGTGGCGTGGCGGAACAGCTCGTACAACTCTGTACGGGGAATCCAGCCGGTGATGCGCACGCTCGATTCCAGGTTCAGTCGCGAGATGAGGGCCTCAATTTCCGAGGCGCGAAAGCCTCGCATTCCAGCGAGTATTAGCTGGAAGTCTGGTTTTATTTCGCGGAATCTTCCAAATACACGGACCAGGCGCTCGATGTTTTTGTGCGGGTGGAGTGTCGACGCGCAGAGGATCCAGGGGCGGAGTGGGCCGCGAAGCTCGGCAATGGAGAAGAACTCGTCTTCCACACCGAGGAGTGCGATGCGAACGCGCTTTGGATCGATGCGGTAATAGCGGATGAGGTCGTCACGTGTGGCTCCGGAATCGGCGAGCAGGATGCGGGAGCGATGGACGGCGGCCCAGACGAAGAACTGCCAGGCGGGGCGGTCGAAGCGGCGGAAATGTTCCGGGTGACGCTTGTGCTGCATGTCGTGAACCACGGTCACGTTGGGGCAGGCTGTGACGATGGGCGCGGTGAAGCCCGGGTTCAGCAGGCAATCGAGCCGCATTGTAGCGATTTTGAGCGGCAGCAGTGTTTGTTCCCAGATGAGCCGTGCGGGCCGGCTTACAGCGCGAATGGGCTGGGGAATGTGCTGAAAATTGGTCGCCATGGGGACGAGGGTCGAGTCCGTTTCCCGATTGGTGAACACGAAATACTGGTTTTCGCGATCGAGCGCGGCCAGCGCAGCCAGCAGATTTCGAAGATAGATTTCCGTGCCCCCGACACCTCCAGGGATCATGTAGAGCGCGTTAACGCCGATGCGCAGACGCTTTGCCATCTAGCGCCCAGGTTGCCGGGCTGCCGCGGCCTTACCCTGCTCAGCCAGGTCGAGCGCCTGCTTCGCATTCTGATTGTTCGGATTGATGGCGATCGCGTGTTTGTAGAAGCCGATGGCGGTGTCGACCTCACCACGGGTGGCGTACAAATTCCCTTTGTAAACGTACGTCATTTCAAAGCGTGGGTCCAGTTTCTCGGCCTCATTGAGGGCGGCCATCGCCTCCTCGAAGCGGTTCTTTTTCCCATAAATCATGCCAATTTGTGTTTGAATGTGCGCTGAGGGTGCGATGGCGTAAGCCTGACGCATTTTCGCCGCGGCATCGTCGGTGCGGCCCGCGCATTCCAGCGCAAGGCCCCAGTCGACCAGGAGGCGGTCGTCGGACTTCGCTGTGATCTTCGCGGTTTCTTCGTAGGAGCGAACGGCGGCGTCGCACTGTCCGTTCACCCACTGCGCGTACGCGAGTTGGAAGCGGGCCCGGGCATTGGTGGGGGCTTTGCTGGCGGCATCGCCCCAGAAGACCAGAGCACTCGACCACACCTTACTCCGTTCGTGCGCCGCGTAAGCGGAGACTGCCAGCAGGAGGCCGCAGGCACTGGCGAGAAGCGCGGGAGTCGGGCGCCAGCGGCGGAGGAAGTCGACGGTGATGAGCAGCAGGCAGAAGAACGGAAGGTAGAGGCGCCGCTCGACGATGACGTCGGCGATGGGGACCACGGAGGACGTCGGCGCCAGCAGTAACAGGAAGCCGAACCAGCCGAACGAGGCCAGCGGATACTCGCGTCGATATCTCCAGGCAAGCCAGCACACCGCCAGGAGCCCGAACAATGCCAGCCAGGCGAAATGCTCCGTGATGATGCGGGACGGGGGAAAGGCATAGTCGCCATTCTGGCCGACGGGGAGCAGGTAGAGGCGCAGGTAGGTCCAGATTACGCGGAACTGCGTGAATAAATACTGATACCAGGTGAACTCTGCGAGTCGAAAGCCGGCGGAATTCGCACCGGAGAGCACTTTAAATACCGCCCATATTCCGATGAGGCCGAAAAACGCGATGGGGATGTAGAGATGCAAATTGCGGCGAATGCCTTCGAAGCGGAACGGTGTGGTGAACCAGAAATCGGTGAGGAGCAGCAGGAAGGGCAGGAACGTGGTGTGCTCCTTCACGGTGCAGGCGATGCCAAAGAACAACAGCAGCAGAATGATGTGCGGAACTGGAATCGCGGGACGGGGCCGAAACAGGAAGACGGCGTAGGCGAGCAGAAAGAAAAAAATGCTCAGCGCTTCTGAGCGGCTGGTGACGTATGCCACCGATTCGGTGATCACGGGGTGCAGCAGAAACAGGCCCGCGGCGAAGGCGGCGAGGATCTCGCGGCGCACGCCCGTTTCGTCCACCATTTTTAAAAATCGGCGGACAATGGCCCAGATCAGCAGCGTGTTGAAGCAGTGTAGCACCACGCTGACGGCGTGATAAGGGTACGGCTCGAGGCCCCAGTTCTGATAATTCCACCAGTAGGTGAGCTGGAGGAAGGGTCTCACGCCCAACCATGCCTGAAGCGGCGCGTTCTGCACATCCGGCATCATGAACGGGAGGTACTGGTCGTCAAAGACGAACTCTCCGTTCAGGGCGGGGCCGTAGACTTCAAAGCCGACGAATAAGACAAGAATGAGACCTGCAATCCAGGCCCACCAGGGCGCGCCGGACGGACGTGGCGCATCCTCAACCGCTGTTGCCACAGCGGTACCTCCGGGAGGAACCCGGGACGGCTGCTCAGCCGTTCGCCGTTTTTTGTTGCTCATGAGCCGATTTGATATGAAATTCCAGGATCGCCACGCGCTGCGCGAGAGCGATATTCGCGTCTTTCAGGGCGGACACGCGAAGGGAGAAGCGAAATCCTACAAAAAGGAACACGAAAAAGACGGTCATTAAAATGGCAATCGCCGGTGAGGCGACACCGAGCAACTGTGCGAGCCAGACGACGGCATCGCGATTCAGGGACAGGATAAGCAGAATCACGGCGGAGGTTAGCCAACTCACCGAGTACTCGACGCGAATATGCTCACGGCGCACCGAATGCAACACCATCACGATGATGCTGATGCTGAGAATCATCAGAACCGTCATGACTCTGTCCATGGCTAACTCAGTGCTCCTCGCTCAGGCTCGGGTTCCGGCTGGAATGCCTGCTCAGGTTCCTCCGGTTCGGGTGCCTCTTCTTCGAGGGTGGTTCGGAGCTGGTAGAGGCTGGTCTCACGGCGACGGCGGCCCCCCTCAAATTTCAGCACGTTCACGAAGACGCCGAGCAGGACATGCAGAATGTAATAGATCGATCTTGCCGCGGTGATGGTGCTGACTCCCGCGAGCCTCGGGCGAACCTCGCAGGGCACCTCTTCGAATCGGAACTGTTTGCGCTGCAGAACGACGAGAGCTTCGATTTCCGGGTATTCGAGCGGAAAGCTGCGGCTGAATACCTGGAGGGCTTCGCGGTTCACTCCGACGAACCCTGACGTCGGGTCATATACCCAGCGGCCGAGAATGGGGCGAAGCAGGGTTCGAAACACGACGATGCCAAACCCTCTCAGCGTGTTGGTGTAATTGCGGCTCTGCTTGCGCACGTAGCGGGAGCCGATGACCATCTGGACGCCAGAGCGGCGCAGCACTTCAAAAACGCGAGGGATATCTTCGGCGGAGTGCTGGCCGTCGCCGTCGACGCGGATCACGTACTGGAAGCCGAGTTCGAAAGCGAGCCGGTATCCGGCCTGAACGGCGCCTCCGAGTCCGAGGTGATGCGGGAGCGGCAGTACGGAGGCCCCTGCCTGTTCGGCGACATCAATGGTGGAGTCCGCGGAGCAGTCGTCAATCACCATCACGGGAACGCCGGGCAGAACCCGGTGCACGTCGCGCACCACGTGTCCGATAGCTCCCTGTTCGTTGAAGCAGGGAATGAGGATCAGAAGCGATCCGGGTCCCCCTCTGAGGCGTCTACTCACAGTGCGGCTACCTCCCTGGACGATATGGAGTGTGCGGCGAGGAGCCGCCCGAACTGACGGTCGTTGAGATATGCGCGAGCCTGGATGGCGCGGCGTTCGGCGAGAAGCGCGGGGAGCCGGCGGAGGGCTTGCCAGTGGGCTCGGAGCACCATGACTGGCAGGCTGGCTCCGTTGCCGCCGGACTGGGCGAACTCGGCCGCTTTGCCGGTGCCTTTCAGCATGTACACCGCATGCCAGAAATAGCGGACTGCGGAGACAAACGGGGCCGCGAGGATCAGACTAAGGGGGAAATTTCGAATCAGGAGGCAGAGTCGGTTGCGCTCGACCAGCATCGCCTTGAGGGCGGAAGCGCGCCCCGCCGATTTCGAGTAGCCGTGACGGACGATGGCGGAAGGCACATAACGGCAGCGCCAGCCGCGGCGGCGCGCGCGCAGTCCGAGGTCCGAATCCTCGCAATACAGGAAAAAGTCGTCGGCGAAACCGCCGATGTCATCGAGCATGGCGCGTCGATACAGGGCGGCCGAACCACTGGGCATCAGCACGTCTTCCTCGACGGCGAAGTCGGCGGGACTGCGCCCATGACCACGCTGCTTGCTGCTGCCATCGCCGCCGATCAGCATTCCGGCAGAATCCAGCACATTTTCTGAAAGACGCACCTGACAGGCAATTAGACCGATCTCCGGATCTTTTTTTGCGGCCTCGACCATTTCGGCGAGCCAGCCGGGCTCGGCTTCGGCGTCGTCGTTAAGAGTGGCTACGAAGGGTCCGGCAGAGGCTCGCCAGCCCTGATTCACCGCGGTGCCGAAACCGGCGTTGTGATCGTTCTCGATAACACGCAGGCGTGGCACATCGACGAGGCCAAGTCCCCGTACGGCGCCCGTTCCGCTGTTATCTACCACAATCACTTCGAAATCCTCACACGTTTGCGCCTGGAGTGAGCGAACACACTCCAGCAGCGCGGTATCCGCCGCCAGGGTTGGGATCACCACCGAAACCGCTGGATGGAGCAAATTAAAGTCTACCGCGACACGGGTTTTGTAACCAAATTCTCATAAACTTTGAGATTCGCGGTTCCGGCAGCAATGCAGGCGAGGTCCAGACGGCGGTCACTGTTCAAGTCGAGCGCGATGCAGGCTGCGGCGGGCATGGCGGGGTCGACAGTCTGCCGGGTCCACGCCGTGCCGCTGGTGTTTTTGTACACGAACACGCTTTTCGGACCCTGGCGCCCGGCGGCGATGATCTCGTCGCGGCCGTCGCCATCAAGGTCCGCTGTGATCACGGTGTGGCCGTCGGCCAGGGTCTCGTCGATGATCTGGCGCCTGCCGCTGATGTAGACCGTCACTCGATTGCCGTGCCATGGCTCGATGGCAGCGACGATGCGTTCGCGGCCGAGTTTGCCGACGGCGATGTCGCTGCTGGGCTCGGCGGAGAACTCGGTGCGGGTCCACTTGCCGTTCTTGCCCAGGCTGTGGATGTGGATGCCGCTCTGGCTGGCGGTGAGGATGTCGTCGCGCTTGTCCTTGTTCCAGTCGACGATGAAGATCCCGTGGACGACTCCGTGATTGGCTTCGTTTAGTAATTCGCGCCTGAGTCCGTTGGCGGGATCGTACCAGACGAGTGGCGCGTTGTCGTTGTAGTCGGGCGGCGCGGCTTTAGCTCCTGTGAGTGGAGCGTTGACCATGACGGGCTTGCCGTTGCCCCGGATGTCGGCGGAGCGGAGACGGTGGGACGTGGTCAGCCGGTCGATCTCCTGGACGCTCCACGGGGCGCCGGCGGTGGCGGGCCTGCGCAGAACGCTGACGTTTCCGACGCTTTTCGCTGCCACGTTCTCAAAGCCGTGAGCCACGATGAGCGTGTCTTTGTCGAGCACGCCGACGTTGATCATTCGGCTGAGTCCGCCGGCGAAGACGTGCCGGGGCCAGGTCTTGTCGAAAGAGCCGGGGTTCTCATACCACTCGAGCTCAGTGAGTCCGCTGGAGAGTGCGATGAGGTCGGCGCGGCCGTCGCCATTGACGTCGAACGGGACCACCTGATAGCCGCCCTTCAGGCCGGTTGCTATGACGTGCTCTTTGAACTGCGGCTGAGCCAGAGCGGAGATGGCGAGCGTGGCGCAGGCGATGGAGAGTCGGCTTATTCCCATGCGGGTTTTCCCTCGGAAGTATATGGCACCCATGCGAGTGTCAGGAGTCGAACCTGGATGTTGGCCTTCTTCGGTTTGATGCCGACTGTGTCGAGCGGCTCATTGCGGGCGTCGAGCCTTGACTGGACCGCGGCGACTTCTTCATGGAACTGCTGCTCCAGTTGATCCAGCTGTCCTGCCACTGCTTCCAGTGTTTCTCCGGCCCGCTGGATGTCGCCTGACTGCTGCGAGCGGCGGCCGACTCCGCGCATGGCCGATTTGGCAGCGGTGGTGAACTTGCGGCGGCCGAACATGGCACCGAAGACGCTGGCTCCGATGTCGAGGGCGGCGGTCATGGTCTGCGACTGGGCTTCCTGGCGCTCGCGTTCCACGGCCTGCTGGGCGCGCATGAGGCGATCCTGGAGTGTCGCGATCTTTGGCGCGTATTTGGTACGAAGTCTGTCGACGAGGGCGTCGCGCTGCTCGCGGAGTCCCTGCTGGAGGCGGAGGCGGAAGTCGCGCTCCGATTCGCCGGGCTGCGAGGTCATTCGCAGAGTCGCACTGGAGTAGATGTCGATGCTCTGGTGGCCGAAGATCCAGGAAACCAGGTCCTTCTGCCATGCGGCGTAGCTCTTTGGTTTCAAGGCGACGGCCGGCAGTGAGGCGTAGGTGCCAGGCGCGGGGCCGCGTTCCAGAGCGTTGGGGTCGAAGGCGATTTCGATGCACTGCTCCCATTCGACGGGCAGGGCGTCGTCGTGGATGGGAGTGAGGAAGACGGCGTCTTTTACGAAGTCGACTTTGGCTTTGGTGTCGATAAAGCGAACTTGCGCGGCTCCGAGGATGGCAGGGTGCCAGGCGATCCCGGCGGCGGCGTGGGCGCGGGCCGGGAGCCAGGCCTGCGGTACTTCAGGCGGCACTACGGGTCGGGCAGACGCAACGGCCGACCTTGCGGGTGCCGAGGCGGGTGCCGACGCGGTGGGCGTGGGCTGTGGGGCCGGGGGCGTCGCGGTCTTGCGACTCTGCATCAGAGTGCGGATCTGGGCTCGTGTGAGCGGGCCTCGCAGGTAGGAGAGGGCCCAGCGCGTCTCGAAAATGACGGGACCCTTCTCGTGCACGTTGTTCATCAGGAACATGCGTTTGCCGAGGCCGGATAGGATGCGCTCCATTTCGGCGCGGTCGAACGAGGCTCCGCTTTCGCTTAGCGCACCTTCGAGACCGTCGATGAGTCGCATCTTGTCGCGCTCTGTCTGGAGTCGACCAATGAACCAGGTGCCGGCGTTGGCGAGACCTTTGTAGTCGAGGTCGACAGGATTCTGCGTCGCGAGGACGGCGCCGATGCCGAAGGCCCGCGCCTGTTTCAGCAGTGTCAGCAGAGGGCGCTTGGAAGGCGGGTTGGCGACGGGCGGGAAGTAGCCGAAGATCTCATCCATGTAGAAGATGGCCCGGAGACTGCTGGTGCCGGACTGGGCTCGCATCCAGCCGATAAGTTCATTGAGCACGAGCGTGACGAAGAACATGCGCTCGGTGTCATTGAGGTGCGCGATGGACAGGATGGAGACACGCGGTTTTCCGGCGGTGGTGTAGAGGAGGCGGCCGATGTCGAGGGGCTCGCCCTCCAGCCACGATTCGAACCCGGGGGAGGCGAGGAGGTTGTTGAGCGACATGGCGAGCTCGAAGCGTTCTTTCGAGGGGTAGAACGATTCGAGGTCGACCACGCCGACGCGCTGCATGGGGGGCTGCTGGATGGCGCCTATGAGCTCTTCGATGGTGAGGCTGCGGCCTTCGGCCCAGGTCTTGTCGAAGATGTTGGCGAGCAGGATGTGCTCGCGGGATTTCATTGGCTCGGCTGCAATGCCGAGGAGGGAGAGCACGGCTGTGGCGGTGCCGCTGACGCGGTCGCGCATGAGCTCGCGGTCGTCGAGCGCGGCCGCACCGGGGGCGGCGAAGGACTTGAGGAGGGACATCGGCAGGCCAGCGTTGCTCCCCGGTGTGTAGACGGCGAAGTCGGCCGACTCTTTGAGACGCTGGATGCGGCCGGGCTCCTGGTCCCACTTCGCGAGCCCGGCGCGCCAGAGGTCGGCCTGCGACTGCGCGAGCTGGTCGAGGGTGACGTTTTGGCGCTGGGCTTCTTCGGGGTCGAGCCAGGGCTTGAAGTCTTCCGCGCGCAGCTCGGGGAACTGGAGCAGGAGGTTCGCGATGTCGCCTTTGGGGTCGATGACGATTGCGGGAACGCCGTCGATGGCGGCTTCTTCCAGCAGGTCGATGCAGAGGCCGGTTTTGCCGCTGCCTGTCATGCCGACGCAAACGGCGTGTGTTACCAGGTCCTTGCTGTTGTAAAGGAGGGGTTTCGCCGAAGCGGTTTCGCGTCCCAGATAGAAGACGCCGAGTTTCTCGTAATCCTGCATGTCCTGAGGTACAGCGTAACGCGAGGCGGGTGCGGTATAAACGAACAATGCGTTTCCCCACACTTGCTCTTGCGGTAGTTATCTCGGCGGCGTCTCTGTTTGCACAGGGCTCGGCCAAACTGAAGGCGGAATATCTGGCGAACTTCGACGACACGGCGAAGAAGTTTGTGTCGCTGGCCGAGAAGGTTCCGTCGGACAAGTATTCGTTCAAGCCCGGTGAAGGCGTACGCACGATATCCGAGGTGTATGTTCACATTGCGAGCGCGAATATGTTTGGCTCGAATTCGTTTGGGCTGACGATGCCGGCGGGCGTGAACCTGAAGGGCGCGGAGAAGTCGGTAACAAAGAAGGAGGACGTTGTGGCGATGCTGAAGCAGGCGATGGAACATTCGCGCAAGGGTATTGAGGCTGCAATGGACGCTCCGGAGAAGGACACGAAGCTGTTCGGCCGTGCGATGTCGAACGCGGGTGCGGCGATGACGTTAATCACGCACATGCATGAGCATCTGGGCCAGTCGATTGCGTATGCTCGGGGCGCGGGTGTTACTCCGCCGTGGTCTGAGAAATAGGAAGTTCGAGGAGCGGTACACTGAGGGCGGAGACATATGTTTTTACTCCGCCCTCTGTCCCTGGCTGTGCTGTCCTGCTGTGTCCTGCATGCCGATGTCAGCCAAACCTTCGTAGTTCGCATTCAACCCACCAAAGCGTTACCGCCGGAACTGGCCGAGCAAGTCGCAAAACAGTTTGCCGCGACCGTCGATTCCATGAGCTTCGAAACGAAGATCAAGGGCAGCAGGGCATTGGTGCGAATGGGCACCTTTGTGTCCGTGAGCGATTTTGATGGCGCCCTGCTGACCGTGGTCGACCGGCAATCGAAGCGCTACTCCACGGTATCGCCTCAGGAGTACCAGCGTGCCTGGCGCTCTTTCGCGGAGGGGAAGAAGCAGCCGGCTGCGTCGTTGAAGAAGGCCATGACCGTGGATACGAAGCCTCATCCCACGGGCAAGACCCGGACGATCCACGGTATTGCGGCTGAGGAGTATCTCTTCGGGATTTCGGCGCCTGTTTCCGGGAAGGAATCGATTGCCGTGCGGGTGTCGGTCTGGGTGCCCGTTCAGGCGGAACGCGTGCGGCATCCGGCACTGCTGGAAATGCAGCGTTATACGGATCGCGCCTATGTTCCGGGCGATTTCCTGGCAGACCTCACAAAGTCTCTCGATGTGTCGGGAAAGGGCATAGGTGAGCTCGTCGAAACGATGAAGAGTATTGGAATGTATCTGGAAATGCGTGCCTCCTATGCGGTGCCAGGAATGGGGAACGAGCCTCTGGTTGAGACGGTGCAGGAACTGATCGAGTTCTCGACCGATGAAATTCCCGATGCGGTGTTCGCTGTTCCGCGCGACTACACGCCCGTGAGCATCAACGAATTGCTGCCTGAGGTTCTGAGCCCAACTTCTTTGAAGCCGGGGGATGTTAAGGCGCCAGTAATGCTGCCCGGGACAGGCGATGACGATCCTGCGCCGGATCGGCCGAAGCTGCAGCGCCGTAAGCCCTGATACGGCGCGAGGCAAGTAACATAGAGGGATGGCCGATACGCCCGCTGTTCCTCTTACTCTCGAAGGCTCGAGTGTCCTTCATCAGATCCTGCGCGTGAGGTGGTCTGTATGGCGCGCTCTTTCGGCGTCGCACCGTGAACACGTGATTGCGCAGGCTGCCGAGGCGCTCGGCGACATGGAGCAGGGAGGACGGAGCGGCAGCGCGTTGTACTCGGTGCTCGGGCACAAGGGCGATTTGATGCTGGTGCATTTCCGGCCCAGTTTCGAGCAACTGGAGGCCGTTCAGCGGCAGGTTCGGAAGCTACAGCTTTTCGAGTACCTGGAACAGATTACTTCGTACCTTTCGGTGGTGGAACTGGGGCTCTACGAATCCACTCAGAAGACCTATAACTCATTGTCAGAGCAGGGAATTGAGCCGCATTCGCCGGACTGGAACGCAGCCATCGAGGAGACCCTGAAGCGGCAGCGTGAGGCGATGGCTCCGCGACTGATCCCCGAGATTCCCGCGGCGAGGTACATCTGCTTCTATCCGATGGACCGGAAGCGGGGTGAATCGAAGAACTGGTACCAGGAGCCGATGGCTGACCGAATCCGGATGATGCATGAGCACGGCATGATCGGGCGGCGGTATGCGGGGGAGGTTCGGCAGATCATCTCGGGGTCGATTGGGTTCGACGACTGGGAGTGGGGAGTAGACCTTTTCGCCGAAGATCCGCTGGTTTTCAAGAAATTGATCTATGAGATGCGGTTCGACGAAGTCAGTGCGGTGTACGCACTGTTTGGCACGTTTGTGATTGGGCTGCGTTTGCCGTCTTCGGGGCTTGGCGGGTACCTGGCTTTGGAGTAGTTGCGCCAATTGACCCGAGTGAACCTCCCGTCGGAAGGGTGGGGCTGCGGAATTTCACCACACTGTGTCGTTTGCCAGTCCGTAACTTGTTGGTATATCGTATAGGGCGTTGTGGAACCCTGGTTGCACTACTAGTTTCTCCACAACCAACAAGTTAGGGGGACCCGAAAGCATGATTGCACTTCAGAGTACGAATGAGCGGCGTTCGATAGTTCGTCTGTTCACTACAGTGCTCTTCGCCCTGCTCCTTGCTGTGCCCATGATGGCGCAGGGAGAACACCGTCCAGGGGGTGAGGCCAACCTGATCCTGCCGGATCTGGATTTGGCGACTTTCCTCGGCGGTTCTATTGGAGGCCGTACGCTCTTAATGTACGGTCTGGTCGTTTGCTGTCTTGGCCTTGTCTTCGGCCTCGCGATGTATATGCACCTCAAGAATTTGCCGGTGCATAAGTCGATGCTGGAAATCTCGGAGCTTATCTACGAGACCTGCAAGACGTATCTGATTACGCAGGGCAAGTTCCTGATGATTCTCGAGGCGTTCATCGGAACCATCATCATCTTCTACTTCGGTGTGCTTCAGCAATTCGAGTTTGTGAAGGTGGCGGTGATCGTGATGTTCAGTCTTGTCGGAATCGCCGGCAGCTTTGGCGTGGCCTGGTTCGGAATTCGAGTGAATACTTTTGCGAATTCCCGCACGGCCTTTGCCAGCCTTCGGGGATTACCGTTCCCTTGTTATGCGATTCCGCTGCAGGCCGGTATCAGTATCGGCATGCTGCTGATCAGCGTTGAGCTCCTGCTCATGCTGATCATCCTGTTGTTCATCCCCGGCGACTATGCCGGATCCTGCTTCATCGGTTTCGCGATTGGTGAATCGCTGGGCGCGGCTGCACTGCGCATCGCCGGCGGCATCTTTACGAAGATCGCCGACATCGGCGCCGATCTGATGAAGATCGTATTCAAGATCAAAGAAGACGACGCACGTAACCCGGGCGTCATCGCCGACTGCACGGGCGACAACGCGGGCGATTCCGTTGGACCCAGCGCGGACGGTTTTGAGACGTACGGCGTTACCGGCGTCGCGCTGATCTCCTTCATCCTGCTTGCCGTGAAGAACCCGGTGGTGCAGGTGGAACTGCTGGTCTGGATCTTCGTCATGCGTGTCGTGATGGTGATCGCTTCCGCTCTTTCCTACTTCATCAACGATGCGTTGGCCAAAGCGAAGTACGAGAAGGTGAAGAAGATGAACTTTGAGGCTCCGCTGACCAATCTGGTCTGGCTGACCTCCGTCGTCTCCGTGGTTCTGACCTACGTCTCGTCGTACTTCATGATCCCGAACATCGGCGGCGACCCGTCGCTGTGGTGGAAACTGGCGACTGTAATCACCTGCGGTACCCTGGCAGGCGCGATTATTCCCGAGCTGGTCAAAGTGTTCACCTCCACCGAATCGAGCCACGTACGTGAAGTGGTGACGGCGTCACGCGAGGGCGGCGCGTCGCTGAACATCCTGGCAGGATTTGTCGCTGGTAACTTCAGCGCATACTGGCTGGGTCTGGCGATGGTAGCTCTGATGAGCGTTGCATACTTTGTCAGTCTCTTCGGGCTGGAAGCGCTGATGCTGGCTCCGGCCGTCTTCGCCTTCGGTCTTGTCGCCTTCGGGTTCCTCGGAATGGGCCCGGTCACGATCGCGGTCGATTCCTACGGTCCGGTGACGGACAACGCGCAGTCGGTGTATGAGCTCTCCACCATTGAGCACATCCCCGGCATTGAGAAAGAAATCCAGCGCGACTTCGGCTTCCACCCGGAGTTCGAAATCGGCAAGGACCTGCTGGAAGAGAACGATGGTGCGGGCAACACGTTCAAGGCAACAGCCAAGCCGGTGCTGATCGGCACTGCTGTGGTCGGAGCAACGACGATGATCTTCTCCATCGTGATGCTGCTCACCCACGGGCTGCAGCCCGAACTGCTCTCCAAGCTGACGATCCTTCACCCGCCGTTCCTGCTGGGTCTGATTACAGGTGGCGCGATGATCTACTGGTTCACCGGCGCGGCCACGCAGGCTGTGGCGACTGGTGCGTACCGCGCTGTGGAATTCATCAAGGCCAATATCCGGCTGGATGACACTGTCACCAAAGCGTCGGTCGAGGACTCGAAAAAGGTGGTTGAAATCTGTACCAAGTACGCACAGAAGGGCATGCTCAACATCTTCCTCGCGGTGTTCTTCGGTACTTTGGCGTTCGCCTTCGTGGAGCCGTATTTCTTTATCGGCTACCTGATCTCGATCGCGCTGTTTGGACTGTTCCAGGCCATCTTCATGGCGAATGCCGGCGGCGCCTGGGATAACGCAAAGAAGATCGTGGAAACCGAACTGAAGATGAAGGGCACCGATCTGCACGCGGCGTGCGTGGTCGGCGACACTGTTGGCGATCCTTTCAAGGACACGTCGTCGGTGGCTCTGAACCCGGTCATCAAGTTCACCACGCTGTTCGGTCTGCTCGCGGTGGAACTCGGTGTATCTCTGTCGGCACAGCAGGGTCCTGTTCTTTGCCTGATCCTGGCTGCTGTGTTCCTGCTGGTTTCGATGTTCTTCGTACACCGCTCGTTCTACGGTATGCGGATCGGCTCGGAGATCACCGTCACGGCGGCAGCCGAAGCTCCGGCGCATCGGTAACCCACGCAGTCGCTAAGTTGGGTAAGGGCCCGCTTCTGTGGAGAAGCGGGCCCTTTCTATTTGTAGACGATCTCGATATCGGACTTGCCGCCGGTGGCGGCCTGCCAGTAGACATCGGCGATGCGGCTGGGGTCGAAGTGGGTGCCAGCCTGTATGTATCCGGATATGGTGATGGTCGCGACACGGATGCCGGTATTGCGGAGCTCCTGGGCGAGCATGAAGGCGAGGCAGCGAACTCCGGTCTTGCCCAAAGACAACGATGCGACTTGCGCGTTTGGGTGGAGGCCGAGCCCGCCTCCGGTGAGCAGGATCGCGCCTGAGCCGGCCGCTTTCATTGCGGGCAGCACGGTCTGGACGGCTGTCACGGCACCCGTCACGTTGACGCGGAAATCGGCATTCAGGTCCTCGGGCGAAACCTGCGAGGGAGGCCCCGCGGTGGATGCGACGGCGTTGTAGACCAGCACAGTGGCCGGGCCCAGCTGGGCGACGACTGAGCCGAGCGCGGCGCGCAGGGAAACCTCGTCTCCGGCGTCGGCTGCCGCTACCGCGGCCATTACGCCTCGGGCGCGGATGGACGCAGCCAGATCCTCAAGGTTGGCGGCATTGCGCGCGATGAGGCCGATACGGCAGCCCTCGCCCGCAAAACGTTCCGCGACTGCGCGGCCGAGTCCCGGTCCCGCGCCAATGACAATACAAACTCGTTCTTCCATGTTTTAGTGAAGTGCGTCGTTGAGTTGCTTCAGTTGCTTCACGTCGAACTTCGGTTTCCTGTCGTAAGTCATCAGTCCGTTGATCTCCTGCTCTACGTCGGTGAGCTGGGTGTAGCAGATGCCCGCAAAGGGCAGGTTCTGAATCGCCACCCAGAGGCTCGCCAGCCTGCGTGTTGCAGCCTCCTGGTCTTTCTCGAGGCCGGAGTATCCCCACGCGCCCTCGGGCGCCATCTGTCCCGGCATGAGGTAGGAGATGCCGCCGAACTCAGAAAGATACAGAAGCGTGCCGTTGTATTTGTTGCCTGGCGCCATTGCTTTGCGGGCATTGTCGGGGATCTCTTCGCCGGGCATGCCCTTGACGTCCTTGTATTTGGCGGTGAGCAGTTCCCCGCGGGCCGCGTAGTCGTGAATGGCCATCAGGTCGGTCATATCGCTGTGTTCCCAGCCGTCGTTGTCGATGACGAGCCGGGTTGCGTCGAGCGATTTGGTGAGCGTGTACATGGACCGCAGATGCTGCTGCTGGCGCGGATCGCGAAGGTTCGGCGTGCCCCAGCTTTCGTTGATGGGAACCCACATGACGATCGACGGATGGCTGTAGTCGCGGTTTACGGACTCGGTCCATTCTTTGGTGAAGCGCTCGACGTAGCCTTCGTCGAACAGGTAGGCGTTGGCCGCCTCGCTCGAGACGAGGAAGCCCATTTTGTCGGCCCAGTAGAGGAACCGCGGGTCTTCCAGTTTCTGATGCTTCCGCGCGCCGTTGAAGCCCATGTCCTTCATCATCTGAATGTCGAACTTCATGGCTTCGTCGGTGGGCGGAGTGAGGGTGCTTTCGGGCCAGTAGCCCTGGTCAAGGACGAACTTCAGATAGATGGGCCGGTTGTTCAGAGTGACGCGTTTGCCTTCGACGCCGACGGTGCGGAATCCGATGTAGGACTGCACGCGGTCGACAACGGCACCGTTGCGCTTCAGCTCAAACGTCACATCGTAGAGGTTCGGGGTTGCTACCGACCAGAGGCGTGGATTGCGCACCACCGCTCCGGCCGTGGCGCGGGGGCCCTCGGCGATGCCCATGCCGGAGGCCACTACGTCTTTGCCGTTGCGGACGGTGGCGTGGAACTCCGTGCCTGGCTCCGACTTTTCAACGAGTGCCTCGAACTGGACGGAGCCGTCGAGCGCGCTGGTGGAGCGGACGCGGTCGAGCCAGCTCTGGCCTGCGGATTCCAGCCAGACTGGCTGCCAGATGCCAGTGGTGCGGGTGTAGAAGATGCCTCGCGATTTTGGCTCCCAGTACTGTTTGCCCCGGGGGACATAGCGGTCGGTGGGTGGATCCTCTGCGCGCACAGTGACGATGTTAGGGGCGCCGGTCCTGAGCAGCGGCGTTATGTCGAAGCGGAAGGGCACGCTGCCGCCTTCGTGCGATCCTGCGACTCGGCCGTTAACCCAGACGGTGGCTCGGTAATCGACTGCTCCGAAGTGCAGCAGGGTTCGCTTGCCGGTCCAGCCAGCGGGAACCTGAAAGGTTCGGCGGTACCAGACGACGGCGTGGAACGACGTGTCGCCGATGCCGCTCTTTTTGCTTTCGAAACAGAAGGGGACCAGGATGTTCCTGCTCAGCTTGTGGTCGGCAGCGGACCAGTTCTGCGCGATTCCCTCGTCGCGGTCGTCGAAGGCGAACTCCCACTGGCCGTTCAGGGTCTGCCACTGCTCGCGCTGGAACTGCGGCTGGGGATATTCGGGACGGGGAATTTCCTGGGCTGCGGCCGAGCACAGGAGTGCCGCGGCCGCGAGACATACAAATCGCATGCGCCCATCTTATAACCGCTGCCTGTCTCTACTCTTCGCGCAGCCAGCGGCGGATGAGCAGATCGTAGGCTCCCGCTCCGGCGAGTCCGCCGATGAGTGGAGCGATGAGTGGCACCAGGAACGTTCCGTCGGAAAAGCCGTTGTTGCTGAAGCCGGCTACCAGGGTGAACAGCCGGGGGCCGAAGTCGCGGGCGGGATTGATGGCGTAGCCGTGCATGCCACCGAACGACATGCCGATCGCGATCACCGAAAAGCCCACCAGGATTGGGACCAGCCAGCCTGGCGGGGTCGCGTTGTCCTCATCTGTGAGTGTGAAGATCAGAAGGAGCAGAAGAAAGGTACCGATGACCTGATCGAGGAAGCCGGCCATGGGCAGATCGGGAAAGGCGGGGAAAGTCGCGAAGACTCCGGCCGACTGGGAGAGCGAGGGGTCGTACTTCAGGAATGCGGGCCGGTAGTTCAGGTAGACGAGCGCGGCTCCCAGGAATGCGCCGAATACCTGGGCGGCCATGTAAGGCAGCACCCTCCACCAGGGGAAGCCGCGAAACACGGCCATCGCGAGCGTGACGGCGGGATTCAGATGCCCTCCGCTAATTTTGGCCGTCATGTACACGCCCATGGTGACGCCGAGGCCCCAGGCGATGGTGATGTTCGTAAAGCCACCGTTGACTATCTCATTCTGTGTGCCATGCCCGAAGAGAACCACCATGGCAACAACGCCACAGCCGAAGGTGATGATCACAAATGTGCCGAATGCTTCGGCCACGACTTCTGCGAGGAGCCGATTTTTCATAAAGGGTCGTTCCGCAGTGTATACCACTCGGCGTGCGAACCGACCCTTTACAAGGAAATCAGGAGTTGGGGCCGGAACCGGAGCCTGTAATGCCGGGGTAGATGTCGGAGCGGCGCTCGTTTTCCTTCTGGCGCTCCACCAGGCTGTCCTCCGTGGTGAAGGGCACGCCGGCTCTCGGGTTGTAGGTTACGGGAGTGACACTGCCTGGAATGCCGGTGGCGTCGCCTTCCACATCTGTGGTGTCGAGGGCGCCATTTTCGTCGAGAATGTCAGCAACCTTGCCGGCATGGTCGTGGGGCGCGTGAACCGCCACCATTGTGCGTCCGTTGCGGATAGCCTCGGCGACCCGGTGGGCGTCGTTCTCCGGAACTCCATGTTCCTTGAGACCGCCGAGCAGTCCGCCGGCTGCGGCGCCGACGCTGGCGCCCATGATTGCGGCTGCCAGCGGTCCGGCGGCGATGATGGGGCCGATGCCGGGGATCGCGAGGGCGAGAATACCGCCGACGAATCCGGCAAAGCCACCTATGGCGGCTCCGGTGGGAGCGTCGAAGGAACCGGGTGTGAGCACCGGATCGAGGTTGGGAGTTTCGTGCTCGTTGCCACGGGTATCGCCCGACACAACGCTCACATGATCCTGGGTATAACCCGCACTGGAGAGTGCGGAAACCGCGCGTTCCGCCGATTCACGGTTTGTGAACAGGGCGATTACTGTCGAAGTCGTTTCAGTTGCCATCGCACGGTGGACGCCTCGCGGTGCCTAATCGTGTCACGCTGGAAGTATGCCCAGAAGCACTTGTTGTCGGGACCAGAGTGGTCAACTGGTTACGATTGCCGAGGCGCTGCTACGCCGGCAACGCGAACGGCGGTTCATCGGCGCGTGTGTCGAGTGCGGTGGGCGTGTCCGTGCGCATGCCGAGGCCGTGAACGGAATGGCCGCGCATTTCGAGCATATCGAGGGCTATGAGCGCTGTTCACTCAGCGCGCCCCACCGCTAACGGCGGCGGAATGCTTCGCTGAGCTTTTGCCAGGCGACGTCAAGGTTTTCAGGGACGACCCGGGTTTCGGCGACG
>JAWXCM010000395.1:0-26512 GCA_034408745.1 Bryobacteraceae bacterium | reverse complement strand
TGGCGCCGGCGATGTTGGCGAACGTCGCGCCGTCAGCCGGCATCCCAGTGTTCAAGATTGACGACCCAATGGCGTCTGAGGCGGTGGAAGCGGGACCACGGCTGGGCGTGGTGATGACGTTCCCGCCGACGCAGGAGCCCACGTCGAGGCTGCTTACCGGCGCGGCGCGGGCTGCTGGACGGGAACTGGAGTTACGTCCACTGCTGGTTCCGGAGGCGTACCAGGCTTTGCTTGCCGGCCGCCCGGAGGAACATGATTCGCTGCTGATTCCGCGTGTCGAAGAACTGGCGCGAGAGGTAAACGGGATCGTGCTGGCGCAGGTCTCGCTGGCCCGTCTGTTGCCGAAGCTGAAGCACCTGGGCGTGCCGGTCTTTTCCAGTCTGACGTCGAGTCTACGCCGTATGCGGGAGGTGTTGTCGTGAAGAGATTTTGGCTGATGGCCGTTGCAGTGGCCGGTTCGCTGGCCGCGCAGAACACGTATGAAAATCTGAACGCCGTGACGTGGGTGCAGCATTCGGCTGAGTATCGAGCCGTGACGATGCAGACCTATCGCGCGGCGGAAGCGAACCTGCTTCGGGCGCTCGCCGATTCCACATGGACGGCGGCGCTGGAACAGATGCAGCCTGCCACGGCGTTACCCCCGGCGGTGATTCTCGATCTGGACGAGACGGTGCTCGACAACAGCGCGTTCCAGGCGCGGTCGACCGCCCTGCACACTGCGTTTACCGACGTTACCTGGGGCGCCTGGGTGAAAGAAGCGCGCGCCGGCCTGATTCCCGGAGCCGCGCAGTTCCTTGCCACTGCCCACGCGCATGGCGTCGCCATCTTCTATGTGACGAATCGCGTGTGTGAGCCTGGAAATGCAGGCGATCCTACGGTCACCGTGGTGCGCCGTCACAATCTGCCGTTTGACCCGAAGCGGCTGCTGTGCCGGACGGAGTCGGGAGACAAGTCGCCGCGCCGCGCGCTTGTGGCGCAGAACTACCGTGTGCTCCTGCTGGTGGGCGACGATTACAACGATTTCCTGATCGCGGGTTCATCGGCCGACGCGCGCAATGCCGCCATCGCGCCGTACGAGCGCTACTTCGGCGAGCGCTGGTTCATGGTCCCGAATCCGACTTACGGGTCGTGGGAGCGGGCAGTGGGTGCGACGGTGAAGGAGAAGCTCGGGAAACTGCGCCAGTGACGCGGTTCGAGATCGAAATTGAAGTCCAGCCTAAGGACATCGACAGCCAGGGGCACGTGAACAATGTGCAGTATCTGCGCTGGGTGCAGGACGTCGCTGTGGCTCACTGGAAGGCGGCGGCCTCGCCTGAGGATCAGGAAGCACTGACCTGGGTGGTGGTCCGCCATGAGATCGATTACCGGCGGCCTGCTTATGTGGGAGAGCGGCTGATTTTGAAGACGTGGGTAGGCTTGGCTACGCGGCTCCGGTTTGAGCGGCTGACGGAAATTCTGCGACCGGCAGATGGTGTGGTGGTGGCCGAAGCGCGATCGCTGTACTGTCCCATCAGCCGGGCCTCGGGCAAACCGACGGCGGTTCGGCCCGAGGTCCGTGCCTTCTTCTCGGTCGGGTAATCAGCCCATCTTTTGCATTTCGGCCCAGGTGACTTCCTTGCCGCCCCGCTCAATCGACAAACGCCCCATCAGAGCGGTGAGGGTGCTGTCGATGGCAATCTGCGACATGTTGTACGGCTTCTTGTCGACAATGCGCTGGAAGAAGTGCGCCACCGCATCGGCTGTGATGTCGCGGCGCGATTCCATCTGCTCGATCAGCGTCTTGTCTTCCAGATCGTCGGCGTTGCGCAGCGGGGAGTTCGCGTTCGGCGCGTGGAACTTGTAATAGGTGCGCGCGATTTCGATAAGACCCTTTGATCCAAACAGCTGTTCCTTCACGCTGCGGAAATCGGCGGTGTACTTGATGCTGGTCAGCCAGCCTTCCAGCCGGTCGGGATAGAAGTAGGTGACGTTGTGGTGGTCGGTTTTCCAGTCGCCGTAGTGCACCGGATAACGCAGGCCGCCCGTGCCGATGGCGTGCGTGGGGTGCTGCTCGCCTGCGTACCAGTTCAGCATGTCGATGCCGTGGCAGTCCTGCTCGACGATAGGCCCGCCTGAAGTCGCCATCCAGCGCCCCCATGTGCGGATCTTCTCTTCTTCGCCGGTCCAGGGAACGTTCGGCGCTTTCAGCGGAGGCATGCCGCCGATAACCCAGTAGCTGATCATCAGCTTCATCTCGCCGATCTTGCCGGTCTTCAGCGCCTCCATCGCCTTCAGGTACTGCGGCGCGAATCGCTGCTGGAAACCGAACTGCACCACGCGGTCGGCCGCGATGCCTTTCGCCGCGCGTGCCAGCCGCAGAACGCCAGGGACGTCAGCACCGGCCGGTTTCTCACAGTAGATATGTTTGCCGGAAGGGACAGCCGCTTCAAAGTGCTCTGGGTGAAGGTAGACGGGCGTCGAGATCAGCACCGCGTCGATGCTCTTGTCGGCGAGCAGCTCTTTGTAATTGCGGTACACCTTTGCTTTGTCCGCAGTCGGGATGTTCGTCTTGGCGGAGTCGATCTTGTCGCCGTAGAGATCGCTGATAGCGGCCAGCCGGGTGCCCGGGTTCTTCGCCATCAGTGTGCCTACCAGCGTGCCTCGGCCGCCGGTGCCGATGATGCCGAATGACACGGCGGAATTGGCCTGAGACCCGAACGCTGTCTGAGAGTTGAGGATGAGCAGGTTTGCGGCCGTGCCTGCCGCCGCGGCGCGTCTTGTAATGTCGGACATGATGCCTGAATGTGTATCACAGATCCACGGTCCGCCTGGGGTGGATACGTGGATACAATGTGGCAGGCACGTTGATGCGCACCGGTTTCGGAGTCACGCTCGCGATTGCGGCTCTGCTGGCCGGCGGTCTCGCGTTTGCGCAACGTGGCGGGTTCGGCGGCTTTGGGCCTCGAGGTGGAGGCGGCGAAGAAGATCGGCCCATGCCAACGCGCGCCGGCGAGTTCCACTTTCTGCGGCTCGAATATACCGACCTTCCGCAGTATCACCGACGCTTCGGATTTTCGTCACGCGATGGCGAGGGCTCGGGCTGGTGGATGATGGACTGGCCCGCCGCGGAGAATCACTTCACGGCAGGGCTGACCAGGCTGACGCGGCTCGACGCTGGCGACCCACGCCACGTGCGCCTCACCGACGGCCGCATCTTCGATTACCCCTGGATCTACGCGACGCAGGTCGGCTGGTGGGGCCTGAGCGACGTCGAGACGAAGCGGCTCAGTGAGTATCTGCTGCGCGGCGGATTCCTGGTGACGGACGACTTTTACGGCGATGAGCAGTGGGAAGTCTTCCGTCAAACGATGGAGCGCGTGCTGCCCGGCCATGCCATTGCCGACATCGATGCGGAGGACAGCGTGATGCATGTCCTGTTCACTATTCGCGAGCAGGACAAGGTATTCATTCCTGGGTCCCGGCATCTGCGGCGCGGGCCGGGCGGGTCGATTCAGGTGTATCAGCCGGAGGGCACGGTTCCTGCGTGGCGCGCCATGTACGACGGACGGAATCGCATGGTGGTGGCGATCAACTACAACACCGATGTCGCCGACGCGTGGGAGTTCGCCGACGTCCCGTATTACCCCGAGAAGATGACGACGCTCGCCTATCGCTACGGAATCAACTACGTGCTCTACGCGATCACGCACTGAGTAGAATCGGAAGATATACCCGCGCCGGATGAAGTTCGCCTGGACCGCAGCGTATTCGAGACTGGCTCGTCCAGCGAACGCCGCAGCGACCGTGCGTACTGGATGTCAAAGACGGCAGACGAGCGCTTCGAGGCGCTGGAGTTATTGCGGCAGATCGCTTATGGCTACGATCCGGCTACCGAGAGACTTCAAAGAGTTTTTGAAGTTGCTCGACGCGAACAAGGCTAAGTTCCTGATGGTTGGCGGGTACGCCGTCAACTTCCATGGCTATGCCAGAACCACAGGTGGCCTGGATCTCTGGGTCGGACTTGACGAGTCCAACGCGGAACGAGTGGCGGCTTCGCTGCGAGACTTCGGCTTCCCGCAAACTTCGAGCGCAATGTTTAGCCGGCCAGACCAGATTATCCGCATCGGCGTTCCGCCCATACGCCTTGAGGTCATGACCACCATCTCAGGAGTGGACTTCGATGATTGCTGGGTGCGCCGCGAGACCGCTACGATCGACGAGTTGCAAGTCCCGGTGATTCGGCTTGACGATCTCCGTATCAACAAGCGCTCGGCTGGACGAAGCAAAGATCTCGCCGACCTCGATGAGCTGGGCCACGACTAATTCGACCACATTAATCGCGATTTCACCCTCCCCCCTGGTGAAAACGCCCAGCGTTACCCACCCCCAGTGACTTCGAACATGCCCGATTCACGGTTCTTGCGCACGCAGCGGGCGTCGAAGTAGCGCCCGTTCATGGCGATGTAAACACCCGGTGGAAGTGTCTGCGCGAAGGCCAGCGCGCTCCCCAGGTTGAACAACCCGTCGGAGCTGCCGAACTTGTACGGCACCATCGCCCCGGTCACCACAATCGTCTTACTCTCGATCTTCGCGTCGGCAATGGCACGCGCGGTGACGGTCATCGTGTCCGTGCCGTGGGTGATCACAATGCGATGTTCCGGCACGCTCCGGCACTGGCCGATGATGATGTCGCGGTCGGCCTCCGTCATCTCCAGGCTGTCGATCATCATCAGTGTTCGCGTCTCCACCGGCACCATGCACCGGCCCAGCCGCAGCATCTCCGGTAAGTGCGAATTTTTGAAGAACAGCGATCCGCGGATCTCGTCATATTCCTTGTCGAATGTGCCGCCCGTAATGAGGATCCGAATCGCTTCCACAGAACCAAAGTACAATGGACCGCGTGCACCGCCGAGCCTTTCTCAGCACCACCGCTTCCGCCGCCCTGAGCGCCCAGTCCGCCCGCCCAGGTATTCCGGTCATCGATACCCACATCCATTTGTTCGACACTGGCCGGTCGCAAGGCGTCCCATGGCCGCCGAAGGAAAATAAGGCGCTTTACCAGCCCGCGCTCCCGCCGCGCTATCGGAAACTCTCGGCCGAGCACGGCGTTGTCGGCGCAATCAAGGTGGAAGCGAGCCCATGGCTGGAGGACAACCAGTGGGTGCTGGACCTGGCAGCGAAGGAACCGCTGATTGTCGGTGTGGTCGGCAATATTGAGCCGGGGAAGCCAGGCTTTGCTGAGAACCTGGACCGATTCCGCCAGAATCCCCTGTTTCTGGGCATTCGCTACGGCAATCTCTGGGGCAGCGACCTGGCAACCACAGTCACGAACAAGGCCGTGATCGCCGACCTGAAACGACTGGCGCAGACCGGTCTTTCGCTGGATACCGCCAACCCGAACCCGTCGCTGGTGGCCGCGATTGTTCGCGTGACCGATGACGTGCCGGACCTCCGCATCGTCATCGACCACCTTCCGCAACTGACGATCCCATCAGGGGCAGGGCCTCGGCGGGTGTATGAAACGAGTCTGGCAGCACTGCGGAAGCGGCCTCAGGTGTTCGTGAAAATCTCTCAGATTTATCGCAAGGTGAACAATGATGTGCCGCGCGACCTCGGGTTGTATAAAGCCGGTCTCGACCAGATTTTCGAGACGTTCGGAGAGGACCGCGTATTGTTCGGCAGTGACTGGCCGAACAGCGACAACTGGCGGCCCTACGCGGACATCTTCGCGATGGCGCGTGAGTACATCATGACCAAAGGTCAGGGTGCAGCCGAAAAATACTTTTGGAAGAATTCAGTAAAGGCGTATCGCTGGAAGCCGCGCGACGCATCGCAGCCCCGGGCCTAGCCGAAGTTAGTCGGCCGCCCTCGAAGGTTCCGCCGCCGCTCGCTCCCGAAGAAACGCGTCGTTGAGTTCGAGCCCGAAGCCCGGGCGGGCGGAGGGTGTGAGGTGCCCTTTCACAAACTGCTCGGGCGGCGTGACCACCTGGTGCCGCCACGGTACCTCTCCAAAGGCCATTTCCAGCACGGTGAAGTTCGGCATCGTCAGGCAGACGTGAGCGGCGGCTATGTTGCCGACCGGGCTGGCTGGACCATGCGGGGAAACTTTCAGCTTCGCCGCCTCCGCCATCGCTCCGATCTTCTTCATCTCCCAGATACCGCCACAGTACTTCACGTCAGGCATCACGATATCGACGGCACCGGCGCGGATGTAGGGATAGAAGCCGTCTACGCCGAAGATGCTCTCACCTCCCGCCGTCGTCATCGACGCCGCTTCATTGACCTTTGCCAGGTCCTCGGGAGCGCGGGTTACTTCCTCCAGCCAGTACAGCCGGAGTGGCTCAAGCCGGCGCATGAGTTCCATCGAAGCAGGCAGGTCGAAGTTACTGTGTCCGTCGATCAGTACGTCGGCCTTGTCGCCTACCGCTCTGCGCACGGCGGCCACGCAGGCGACGCCGCGATCGGTATGGACTTTGATTTTCGCGGCATCGTTGCGCGGCATCCCGTCGAATGGTGCCAGTTTCACGGCATCGAATCCGGCGGCCACGGCGCGCGCGGCGAGACCGGCGAAGGCTTCCGGCTCACGGACTTCTGACGATCGGTTGATATTGGCGTAGCAACGGACGGTGTCGCGCACTTTGCCGCCGAGCAGGTCGTACACCGGCAGCCCGGTGATTTTGCCCCGCAGATCCCAGCAGCACTGCTCCAGAGCTCCGAACGCTACGGCACCATTGCGGCCAGCTTTAGCGACGTCCGGCCAGACGTCGGACCGGAAGCGCTCCAGGTCCCACACTGTCATAGTTTTCAAACGGTCGAAGAACGTGCGCATCAGCGCGAGGACCGCTTCGTCCTTCTGCCCATGAGACGCGTCGCCGATACCCGTCAGCCCGCCTGCCGTGGTGATGCGCGCGATCTGCCACCCGCCGCGATGATTCACGCGGACGAAAAAGGTCTCGAGCTTTGCAATCCTGCCGCTTTCTCGCGGGGAGGCGGCTCGAAGTGCCGGAGCGGCAAGCAGCGGGAGTAAAGCGCGGCGCGTCGTCTTCATTGCGAACTAAAGTATCACCGCCGAAACCGGGTGGACAATGGCGGGATGACGTCGAAGCTATAGTTTCGCGATTTCCGAAGCGCAGCCCCACAGTCTGGACCAGGCTACCAGTCATCCCGGAGGTGTCGGTACGGTCTGGATGCAGCCTGGGGATTAGTTGTCGCAAGGGGACGCCGCACCTACAATTGACTTGTGGAAACATCGGAAGTACAACTCGCACGAGCACTGACGGAGGGCCGGGTTGAAGCATTCGATGAGTTCGTTCACGTCTTCAGGACTCGCATATTTCAGTACAGCTACCTGATGTGCGGTCAGCGCGAGGACGCGGAGGAGGTCGCGCAGGATACCTTGCTCAAGGTGTTTGAGAACCTTGCCAGTCTTCGCGAACCGGAAAGAATTCGACCGTGGGTGTTTCGAATTGCAAAGAATGTCTGTCTGATGAAGCGGCGACGCAGTTTGTTTGCACCGGCTCACGAGTTGTCGCTGGAGCAATATCTGTCCGGTGATGACGCAATGAGGAGTCACCAACTCGCCGACGGCGGCATCCTGCCCAGTGATGAGCTACTCCGTAGCGAGGTCAACGCGGTCCTGAAGAACGGGATACACTCGCTGCCGCCCAATTACCGGTCGGTTGTTCTACTCCGGGATATTGAGGAACTGTCCACCGAGGAGACGGCCGAGATTCTGGACGTCAGCACGGACGTCGTAAAACAACGGCTTCACCGTGCACGTCTGGCGCTGAGGAAGTTTGTTGTTTCGAAGTTTGCAATTCGAGAGGAACACCATGCCTGACTGCAGTCAAATCGCGCTCATGCTGTCCGCCTATCTGGATCGCGACCTGCCGCCCGAGACCTGTGCCGGGATGGATGCCCATCTGCAGTCCTGCAGCCGCTGCGAAAACGCCGCAACGGAGTTACGCCGAACCATTGCGCTGTGCCGCGAGTTCCGGGCCCAGGACCTGCCGGGTCCGATTGCCGAAGACAGCCGCCAGCAGTTGCGGGCGGCGTTTGAAAAGGCTCTGGAATCGATGCAACACCGTCCGGGCGTGTAGTCGGGCACGGAAGGTGAACCCTGGGGACCACGATGCTACTGAATCTCGCGCTAATCCTCGGTGCATTCTTTGCGTTCACAGCCCCTCTGCCATGGAGAGCGATCTCTCTTCCGACCCGCCTGACCAACAGCGAATCGGCGCGGAAGTACCTGCCCGCAACCATGCCGGGTGGGATTGCAGTGTTTGATTTCGACGGTGACAGCATGCCGGACATCTTTCTGCCAAACGGCGGAGATTTGCCGGCGGGTACGAAGTCGCTACCCGAGCAACGCAATCGGCTGTTCCGGAACCTGGGCGGCATGCGATTCGAGGATGTGACTACCAAAGCCGGCCTGGGGGGCAGGGACTTTGCCTTCGGGGCCAGCGTGGGCGACTACAACCGGGATGGCCGTCCTGACCTCCTCGTTTCGCACCTCCACGGCGTAACTCTGTACCGCAACGACGGCAACGGGTTGTTCCAGGATGTGACCGCGCAGTCAAAGATCGACAATCGCGGCCGGTGGGCTGTAGGCGCCGTGTGGTTCGACTACAACGGAGATGGGAATGTCGACCTCTACATCATTAACTACGTCCAGTGGAATGCGTCCGCGGAGGCCGAGTGCCGTACAGCGGGACGCATCGACTTCTGCCACCCCAAATACTACGAGCCGCAACCGGGCGCGCTTTTCCGAAACAATGGCGACGGAACCTTTTCCGATGTCAGCGACGCTTCAGGAATCGGTGCACACCCCGGCAAAGGAATGGGCGCGGCCGTGTTCGACAGCAACGCGGACGGCCGACCGGACCTGTTCGTAACGAACGACAAACTGCCCGCCTTTCTGTTTCGAAACGTCGACGGCAAACGATTTGAGGAGACTGCATTCGACGCTGGTATTGCTGTGCCTGCCGACGGAAAGACCGTGTCGGGTATGGGTGCCGACGCCCAGGACGTGAACGGAGACAGACGCCCGGAACTGGTCTACACAGCGCTTCGCGACGAAACGTTCCCGTTTTACACAGGATCCGCCGCGGGATTCGTGGACGCCTCCGCAACAAGCCGGATGGGTCCTGGCTCCAGACCGTTTGCCGGATGGGGCGTGGCATTCGCCGATCTGGACAACGACGGACTGCTCGACATCGCCGCCGCCACGAGTGACGCGCTGTCCGGCAAGGTCGACTCTTCACGAATGGGACCCGTTGTCTGGTTCCGCAACGCGGGGAATGGACGATTCGAACCCGCACAGCCGCTCACGACACCGGCGATGCATCGCGGCCTCGTAGCGGCCGACCTCGACAACGACGGCTGTCTCGATCTGGTCGTCACCGCACTGGACGCGCCTGCGAAAATTCTGCGCAATCCCTGTGCGAACGCAAAGGGCTCCCGCGCAAAGCGTCAGTGGCTCGGCAGCTCCGCGGTAGGGTACGCTTCTTCAGTGTGGGACGCATCCTTCTCGCCATCACCGCCGCCGCCGCGCTGAGTCTCGGACAGGATGTCGCGACGAACGCCGCCGAGGCCGCAAGCGCGATGCGAGCCGGACGTTTCGCGGACGCCGAGCGCCTGTACACGCAGCTCGTGCGTCAGGAACCGAAGAACCCGAACTGGCTGGCGAACCTTGGGCTCGCGCTGCACTCCCGGTCCAGGTATGCCGAGGCTGTTGACGCTCTTGAGCGCAGTCTGAAAATAAAGCCCGCGGCCGGACTGTACGCGGTGCTCGGCATTGACTACCTGAAGCTCGACCAGCCGTGTAAAGCCATTGCTCCGCTGGAACAAACGGACCGGACCGATGCACTTGCCGATGCTTTCTACGCCTGCAAACGCTACCCCGAAGCGGCGCGCCTGTACCTCAGACTGAACGATACAAGAAGAGCTGCGCGCGCATGGTGGCAGGCTCGCGATTACGCGCAGGCGCGTCCGCTGTATGAGAAGCTCGCCTTGAAACACGCCGGTGACGCCGAGTTTGCATGGGAGTTCGGAGATACGTTGCTGCGGGTGGAAGGCGCCGCCCAGGCGATTCCCTGGCTGGAGAAGGCCATGAGTCTGGTGGAGGGTCGAGCCGCGCTGGGCAAGGCGTATGCCGAAGCGGGTCGCTTTGCCGACGCCGTGCCACTGCTGGAAGGCGCCGTTCAGGCCGACCCCGATCTGTTGCTCCCGCTAAGCCGTTCGTACAAAGAAACAGGGCGCGCCGCCGAAGCGGATCGCGCCCTGAGTGAGTACCGTCGAAGACAGGCAGACCGTCAGAACTGAATTCGCAGGCCGACCTGGACATTCCTCGGCCCCACGTTCGTGGTACCGGAGACACGCCCGAAATCGCCCGACGAGATGTCCGTATTGGCTCTGCCGAACTGCGGTGTGTTTGTAATGTTGAAGAACTCGCCGCGTAACTGGGCTTTCCACGTTTCCAGGAAGCGGAAGTTCTTGAGAATTGCGACGTCTGCGTGACGCGTAGGTCCGAAACGAACGTTGGGGAACCAGCGCGGTGCGTTACCAATTTCGTACGTGCCTGGACGCGTGAATGCCGCGGTGTTAAACCAACGGTCAGGAGTTGGGTTCTCCAGTTTGGCGTCTTTCAGATTCGCGATGTTCGGTCGCTGTATCTGAAAGCCGTAGGCGCTGAGCGTATTCGGCGCGGTGAATCCCAGCGGCAGTCCGCTGGTGAACCGGATTATGGAAGATACTTGCCAGCCACCGATAATCGCATTGGCCACCGGATGCATGTTGTTTCCGATCTTGCGACCCTTTCCGACGGGCAGTTCGTAGACAAGGGCGTTGACGAAACTCTGCGGCAGATCGTGCGCGCTGACCGAGCGGTCCGCACGCTGATCGTAGAAGTTACGCAGCGTATCGCCGACTTCCCAACCCTGCCACTCGCTGGCATTGTCGATGGCCTTGGACCACTGGTAGGTGGTCAGCAGGTTTACGCTGTTGCCGACGCGCCAGTTGTATCGTGCCACCAGCGCGTTGAACGCGGAGCTGGCACCCGGCAGATCGGCCGTCAGGCTCACGGAGGTGAACTGCGGATACGGACGAAGCAGGCGCTGACGCGGCACGGTAGCGCCTGCCAGAACACCCGATGCAATCACGCCAGAGAACGGGTTCGGCACTGACTGATCCAGCTGGGAACCGAGACTGAGGTACTTCGGATCCAGCTGATTCGCCTGCTGGCTGGTTCCGTAGAGCAGCTTGCGCCCCTGCGAACCCGTGTAGCCGACCTCCAGGACCATGCTCTTCGTTACTTCGAACTGGAAGTCGAAGCTGTAGTTCTGGACATAGCCGAGCGGATGATTGCGCGGGAACGCGTTCACCGCGTCGCCGACCTGAGTCAGCAGACCCCGGGAACTTCCGGCGGGCGCCGTAATGCTCGAGAACGGATTCCGAAGCAGGGCCGAGCTGTTCGGGTTGATGCCATCTCCGCCTATAGTCGAGACCCAGGTCGTCGTTGTCGAGAAACCCTGATTGGTACCGCCTCCGGTCTGTGGATAGTAAATGCCGTATCCGCCGCGTGCCACCAGCCTGTCGGTAACCTTGTACGCCATGCCGATACGAGGCGCCAGATTGAGCCAGTCCGTATCCCATGAGCCCTGGCCGGGCTTTACGAATACCAGGCCGCCCTTAAGCGGAAGACCCGTGGGCTGGGCAAGCGGGCTCGCAACATTGAAGTCAAAGTTGTTAAACCGGTCGAACCGCTCCGTGCGGCCGAGCTGCGCTTCCCACCTCAGTCCGAGGTGCACCGTGAGGCGGCGGTTCACCCGCCACGAATCCTGTACGTAGGCCCCGTGATACAAGGCCGTCACTGCCGTGGCGGCACCGAACGGAATGTCGCCGCCCGCGCCGACGCCCAGCAACAGGGACGCCAGTCCGTCGCCCGTTGCGCTGCTGGCCGTCGCAGCCACCGGACCCGAGGTCAGCCCGCGCGTGAAGCTGAAGGTGGGCGCATTGAAGTCCGTGTTGTTCAGTCTTGCCAGTTCGGTCATCCATCCGAACTTCAGACTGTGCGACCCCAGTTCTTTCGTTATGTTGGCCTGCAGATTATGCGTTTCGCGAGGCACATTGAGCCAGCGCCGGTTGCCGAGACTCGCATAGCCCTGCACGCCGAATCCCGGGAACGTCTGCGCCTGGAACTGCGAAACAAGAGCCGGGGAGAAGCCCAGTGTCGTGGCGTCAAAACCCTGGGAGGGCGATATCTGGTTCTCCCTCCACCGGCCGCTGCCGATCAGAATATTGAAGACCCATGACGGACCAGGAGTAAAGGTGGTCCCGATCACCACATGATGGCGCGGGTTCACATCGCTGAAATTCGTATCAGCCCCGCCCCCGAAAAACGTGGGCGCTTTGTTCTCCTGCCACGCCTTGGTGAGCCGCCCAAAGAAGCTGATCCGTTCGCTCTTCGCCCAGTCGATGCGCGTATCCAGACGGTCGTTGGTGGTCACCGTCTTTCCCGCTGCCGCGAAGTTCAGTGCGTTCGTAAGTGCGACACCCTGCGTGTTCGACCGCGGATAGGCCGCGATAATCTTCGCCGCCACCGGATCGATCAGGCTCGCCGGAATGCGGTTGCCGGGGAACGCGTCACGGATGAACTCGCCGGGCCGGTCCGGATTCGGCCGAGTGGTGAACGGGTTGTAGATCGTGGCGAGCGAACCGTTCGCGTTGAACGTCTGCGAGAAGTCGCCGGCTCGCTGCAGATCGGTGGGAACGGTGGAGATGTTGGTTCCCGGGACTCCTTCGCGCCGACCCTCATAAGCCGAAAAGAAGAACAGACGTTTCGACTTCCAGATAGCTCCGCCCAGCGCGGCGCCGAACTGATGGCGTTGAAACACGGGGCGCTTGATCCCTGAGCGATTGTTGGCCCAGCTGTTGGCGTCGAGTTTGTTGTTTCGCAAGTACTCGAACAGGCTTCCGTGGAAGTGGTTCGACCCACCGCGAGTGATCATGTTCACGGCACCGCCATCGGACTTGCCGAACTGAGCGTCAAACTGATTGCGGGCGATGTTGACTTCCTGCACCGCATCCATGCCGGGCGATGCGATGAGTCCGCCCCAGTCCACCGCGGCCGCGGGTACGCCGTCAATCAGCGTGAGCCCAGCCTGGCCTCGTCCGCCGTTCATCGAGAATCTGTTGTGGTTCTGATCCTGCGTCGCCTGGGAAATGCCTGTCCGAACCGCAATGACACCAGCGTTCACATGGACAAGCTGGAACGGGTTTCGAGTGTTGGCCGGAAGGTCGAGTACCGCTTGTTGGTCAAGGGTGATCGTGCGGTTCGCCGATTGCGTGTCCAGCAGAGTCACCGCCGCGGTCACTTCTACGATTTGTGACACCTCGCCGAGTTGCAGTGGGATGTTAAGCTCCAGCGTCTGTGCGACGCGAAGTTCCACGGTCTTCTGGACCGCTTTGCGAAAGCCAGACATTTCTACGGTTACTTCGTAGGTTCCCGGCGGAAGCTGCGAGAAAATGTACAGCCCCCCAGTGCCCGTGGTTTGTTGGCGAGTATCATTGGTGGCTTCGTTGCGAGCGCGGACCGTTGCGCCCCCAACAGAAGCTCCATTAGGATCGGTTATGGCCCCGGTGATGGTCCCGGTGAATGCCTGCCCAAAGACGCTAACCGTTGCGAGGGTAAGCGTTATAGCGAGACGACAGAATAACGTCATAGTCACTCCAGTGGGCGCGATTATATAACACCTTTCCACTACCCTGCTGTATGATGCCGTGCATGCCGAGGGTATGTACGTGAAGGATCACCCGGTGGAAGTGCCGGATTTAATGGCCACCATTTTGAAGAAATGTGGCGTCTCCTTCGAGAAAGAATATCAGTCGAATATCGGCCGTCCCATTAAAATCGCAGAAGGACAGCCGCTCAGTTTCCCTGGATAAGCGAAGCGTACGATTCCTCGGGATGGTTGTGCTTTGTGCCAGCTCGGCGCAGGCGCAGGAAGTGGGCAGCGCGGTCTGTGCCAGTTGCCATCCTGCGGTCGCGAAGCGCTATACTGCAACGCCCATGGCGCAAAGCAGTGGAGCCGTACGCGCCATCCGGTCGACTATACCAGACGCACTTTTCACCGATCCGTCCACGCAGGCGAAGATCCAGCTGAAGCGCGCGTCGGACGGAACACTCGGCGTCAGCTTCGAACGTGAAGCACCGCCTCTCAGCGCGACGCGCAGTCTGTCCTGGTTCATCGGATCGGGCCGGATCGGCCGCAGCTTCGCATTCCAGCAGCAGGGCTTCCTCTACCAGTCACCCGTGTCGTGGTACGCAGAGGACCAGACGTGGCGCGCTTCACCGGGATTTCAGCGCAGGACGAGCGTCGACCTAACCCGGGCCGTGGAGCCTGCCTGCCTCTTGTGCCATTCGAGCCGCCTGCAGGCAGTGAACGGAATACAGAATCAGTACGACGCGAAAGCTCCCTTCCTCGAAGGCGGTGTCGCCTGCGAAAGGTGCCACGGACCGGGCCAGCTACACGTCACAAAGATGAAGGCAGCAGGTGCGCGCCCGTCAGCCGATAAGGCGATCATCAATCCGGTACGGCTGCAACCCGCGCAGCGCGACAGGGTGTGCGCGCAATGTCACCTCACAGGCGCTGTCCGTATTGCGCGCGCGGCCACCAAAGGCAGAGGCTCCTACACGCCGGGCGACGACCTCTCCCGCACGGTAGCGGTGTTCGTGTGGGACGGTGCTAAAGAGGCTGGGTTGACCGTCACCAGCCATTTCGAGACACTCGCCTTGAGTCGGTGTAAGCAGGCAACTGGCGATCGCTTATGGTGCGGCACATGCCACGATCCTCACGGAACTCCCGTCGACGTTCGTGCACGTTGTGTGTCGTGCCACGAGACCGCGAGTAAGTGCACGGTCAGCTTGTCCGTCCGTCGAACACGGAATGGAGATAAGTGCCAGGACTGCCACATGCCGAAGTCGGCGGTCAAAGACGCGGAGCACGCCGTCTATACGGATCATTCCATTCCTCGAAACGCCGCCACCTTATCGAAGGAGACGCCGGGCTCCGCTCTTCGGGAACTCGTACCGTTCTGGCGAGCCACGACAGCCGACTCGCGCGACCTTGCGCTCGCCTACGCCACAGCGGCCCTTACCGAGCCATCCATGCGGCGACGCGCGTTCGAACTACTGCGGACCGCTGAGGCCAGGGACCCCTCCGACCTTGCGATCGCAGCTCAACTGGCACAGTTCCACGACCGCCTGGGTCAGCCGGCTGAGGCAATGAAACTCTACGAGCGCGTCGTTGCCGCTGGCACCCCGAACACCGCTGCGCTGATCAACCTTGGGACGCTTTACGCGCAGTCGGGGCGGCCTGGAGACGCAATCGTCCTCTGGCAAAGCGCCCTCGTCCGAAACCCCGCTTCCACACAGGCTCGGATAAATATGGCGGTGGCACAGATCAGGCAGGGCGACAGGCAGGCGGGCATTGCGTCGCTGCGTGCTGCCCTCAGCTGGGACCCGGACAGCCCTGTCGTCGCAAAACTCCTGAGCGACTCGCATTGAAGCTCCCGGCGTGATCGGCGCCGGACGCCTGTCCAACCGGTCGGTCATGGAGCAGGCCCGCGGGAACACAGGACAGTTTCGGACGTGCGCTCAGATAACCGTTGACATAAGCTGTTGTCATGACTGACATTGGCGTGTTGATTCAAGGTCTGGAGAACCCGATTGTTTTCGAAGCCGAGAAGTGGAAATTTAACGACAAGTTCCTTCGACTGCTGGAAGGTAACAAAGTAATCGCCCAGTTCCCGACCGCAACGGTACTGGGGGTCTGGTTCGACGAAACGATTGAGGAGGATGCGTCGCATCATCCCGCCTCGGCCGTGAATCCGCAGGCAGGCGAAGCCCAGCACCAAAGCGAAGAAGACGGCGAGCCAGAGGAACAGTAGGTCCTTCGTTTTGGCGGCCGCCCGTTCAGGCTCACGGTCGGCCGCCGGTCGTCTCTGCACGGAGCCGGACGGCGAGAGTCCTGTGTTTTCGCCCAACAGAGGTATCGCGAAAATTAACAACAAGAACACGCTGCCGATACAAAAAATTCAGGACACGTTCATCACCTCGTAAAGCTAACGCAGGCACACTGTTGGGTGTTCCGCTTTTGGCGAAACTATGCCTGAACTTATCACTCGGCCCGCGTCCGGCAGCTCCCACAGAATCGGCATCGAGGCACTGGTACAGCGACACGAACTTCGCCACATCGCTGAGTGGATCATCAACACAGAAGGTCTGGAGCGGTTGCTCGCTCAGTCTTCGCGCGCCGAGAGTGATGGCTCCATCTTCGACCGCTTGCTACACAGCCTGGATATTCGAGTAAACTGCTCCCCCGCCGACCTGGAACGTATTCCGGCAACAGGGCCGGTTCTTCTCGTCGCGAATCATCCGCACGGGCTCCTGGACGGACTGATCCTCGGCTCACTCCTTTCACGTCGAAGACCGGATTTTCGCCTGTTAGCGAATACGGTGCTGAGGCAGATTGAAGAAGTGGCGCCCTTCGTAATACCGGTCAGAGTCTTCGACGGTTCGCCCCAGCTCAACTGGTTAGCCGCCCGCGACTCCATGCGTTGGCTGCAGAAGGGTGGCGCACTCGCCGCCTTTCCGGCTGGCGAGGTCTCAGGCCTGAGTGGGATGCCCCCTCGAGTTGTCGACAACGACTGGAGCAGTGGTCCGGCGCAAGTTGCGCAACGAGCATCGGCGATGATCGTGCCTGCCCACATTTCAGGCCAAAATAGCTTCGCTTTTCAACTGGCTGGAGTGGCGAACCGAAGCCTCAGAACGCTTCTGCTCGGCCGGGAGCTGCTCAGGAAACGTGGGAGCGCCATTCGGGTTACGGTCGGTTTGCCTTCCAGGGCCAGCGATGCCGACGTGAGCGGCGAATACCTGCGCCGGCGGACCTACGCGATCGGATGCCGGGTAGTCGAGACAACAGACCAGTCCATCACGCCTTTGCACCGGGCGCCAGTGGCGATGCCACAGTCATCTCGCGCACTCAACGAAGACATCCGGAAACTTGGCGAGGAGGCGCTCCTGTTCTCCTGCAGGGATTATCGTGTCTTTGTTGCGTGCGCACGCGATCTGCCTTCAATTCTCCCGGAGATCGGAAGACTTCGTGAGGTAACGTTCCGCGATGCTGGCGAGGGCACGGGGCGATCGACAGATCTCGACAGATTCGACGATCACTACGAGCACCTCTTCCTTTGGAACCCCGCACGCAGTGAACTCGTCGGTGCCTACCGGCTGGGTCTCGTCGACCGTGTGACGGCAACGGCCGGGCTCAGTGGTCTTTATTCAAACTCCCTGTTTCGCTATTCGCCCCATTTCATTCAAAGTATTAGTCCCGGTCTGGAACTTGGCCGCTCGTTTGTACGCGCGGAGTACCAACGCACTCCGCAGGCACTGTACGCCCTTTGGCGTGGAATCGGTGCTTACGTCGCGCGTCACCCCGAGGTGCAATACCTGTTCGGCCCGGTCAGCATAAGCAACTACTACAACCGCGGGTCTCGCGATTTGATGGTTCGTTACTTCCGCAGCAAAGGGACGGGAAGTTTTGCTGCCGTCGCCGCCCGAACGCCGTTCCGGATTGCGCTTGACAGGTTTGCTTCGGAGATTAACAGTCTGGATGAGCTGAACGCGACCGTTTCAGATATAGAGCCTGACGGCAAGGGCATCCCCATCCTTCTCAGGCACTATCTGAATCTCGGAGGCCGAATTGTCGGCTTTAACGTAGACGGTTCGTTCTCCGACACGCTGGATGCGCTACTGGTGGTGGATCTGCTGAAAGCGCCCCCGCGAGCATTGGCTAAATACATGGGTCAATCGCAGTTCACGTTCTGGAAGACCTTCCACAAGGCGAGTGATGACTACCATCAGTAACGATCTCGGTGAGTTTGACTCCCGCAAAGACAGGCAGATCCTTCTTGCAACTATGCCGCTGGACGAACCTCGCGGTTTGCCTGTCAGAGGTGTCGTCGCCAGTACAGTCAGTCCGCCAGCCACGGGTGAAAGTATCGAAGTTCTGAATCGAGGATGAGCAGCAGTTGCGATGTGCGCTCACCAGGCTTTGTGCTGCCCATTGCGATCAACCGCCGGCCGCCGTTCAGCGAACAGACGCGCGCCCCCCACAATTTATCGGCTGTACGGTGGACCGCCGTGTGTGCCGGCGGGAATAGTGCGTCGACGTTCTGTTCCTCTTCGTATGCGCGTGTGACGCTGATCAACCGTCCGGTCGACCGGCGGAATACGAAGTAGTGCGAATACTCGTGATGATCGGTGTTTCCCGCGTGGTATTGCCAACCCTCGAAGTCGGAGCCAAACGTGGTGACGTTCGCCGGCGGCCCGACCTTTTGAAGTACTTCGGCCTTCGTTTCGGTCAGTGAAAACCACTTCAGTTCGCCGTCTTTAAGCGACGGATCGATGGAAGCGGAAAAGAGGGGTGCTGTTGCCAGCACCCCGGTGAGAAGGATCAGACGAAGCATGGTTGCCTATTTTCCAGGAGTTCTGGGGAGACTGGAGGACGCCAGGCTTTCCACGATCTTGTCGATGTCTGTCGTATCGGTGGACAGAGTCGCAGCCATCTTGAAGAAGATGTCGGACTGGTCCATGTAGCCGGTGAACAGCAGCGCACCTGGACCTTCCGCTGTGACGGGCACACTCGATCCTGTGTGGTCTCCCGTGCGGAAGCCGACTGCGATCCTTCGGATGCCCGCTCCGGAATTCACGGGATAGCCGGTCCTTGCGTCCAGCCTGTAGGCTGGAGCGCCGAAATACGTCGAATACGTGCCGGTCTGCGGTGAGTCGGCCGAACTGATTGCGGCAAACGTTCCGGGCATCCCCGCCGCGCCACCGTTGTTACTCGCGGCCGTGCTCGTGTTTACGAAAGGAAGGCCCGCCCGGGCATTTGAGAACGAGTCGCCGTAGACTGTGAAATCCTGATCGCCGCGGGTGGTCTTGAAGGCGACCTTCTCGCTCTTTGTCCGGTCGAAGTACTCAGCGTCGGCTGTGTTGCTGACTCCGATGATGCTCATCGACTGGTCGTGATCCGCTGTAACGACGATCAGCGTATCTTTGCTCCGGCGGTTTGCAGCCCAGCGCCGTGCCACACCGACCGCTTTGTCGAACTCGATCGTATCCCAGATAGTGCCGGCCGCCTGGTTCGGATGCGACTGCTTGTCGATCGAGGCGCCTTCCACCATGAGAATGAATCCACCGCTCGCAAATGGGCCCTGGTTGGAGAGGACGTCAAGGGCCTTCTGCGTCATCAGATCGAGCATCGGCTGATCGTTGAATGCCCCCAGGTTGGCGGTGGGTTCCGAGGCTGGCCGCTGTAGCCCGAGCTTGTCATACGCGACATCCATGTTGGCGTCTGTCGCGGTCGCAATCCCGTTGCTGGCCGCCGCCGGCGTGACGCCACTTTTGAACAGGCCGATCAGCGGAGTTCCGTCTGTGCGAGCATCACGGAGTTGCGCGGCCGTTGTTACATATGCGTAGCCCTGATTTGTCAGTTCCGCTATCAGGTCGCGTTTGTCGGTACGGCCGCCTGAGGTGAACGGATCGGCTCCGCCGCCAAGAATCACATTGAAGGCAGGACGGCCGCCGAGCATTGGGTTTTCCACGAACTGCCGCGCGATCTCCAGCCGCGCCTGACGGAAGCCCGAGTAGGCGCCCTGAACGGCGGGTGTAGCGTCTGTGACCGCGGCCGTTGTCACGATTCCAGTGCGATACCCAAAGCGACGCTTCAAAAACTGCCACAGATTCTCCACCCGGGGATTGTCCTGGATGTACTGCAGCGTGGCCGCGTTCTGCTGACCATTGAAGCGCCACCGGCAGTCGGTACCGTCGGCGAACGTATTCACCGCATTCAGGAAGCTTTTGTTCCCCGTCGCCCACGCCGTACCTGTGTTGGCCGAATCGGGAACAATGGAGTCGGTGCCATACGTCATGGACATCCCACTCACCGGCATCTTGTCCATCTCAAGCAGGTCGTCGAAGAATCCGTCACGAAACGAGTTCTTGCCATTACTGTCAACAATGGAACGGGAAACCAGACGCGCTGCATCGCGATACGCCGTTCCCATCGCGTCACCGATGAACAGGATCACATTGCGGCGCGTGCCTCCCGGCAAATCGAACGGACGAACGCCAACGGTGCGGGAGTCCGTCACCTGCGCACCGCCTGCCGACGCCTGAACAGTGAGCTTCACATCTCCCGCGGTGTTGAACGACTGGAGATCCGCGCGGAGCACCCAGTCGGTTGTGCTGTCGCAGTCCAGTTCCGCCTTTACCGGTGCGCTGAACTTCGTTGTAATGTCCGCGTCTCCGGCACTTACTTTCAGGTTCGCAACGCTCACCGCGTTACGCACTTCCAGTACGATGTCGACGTACTGGCCCTGTAACAGTCGCGTGCGTTCAGGAAGGAGGATACGTATGCTCGGTGATGTGTTGCTTTGCGCAGTTGCAAGGCTGCACGCGAAAGTGGCCAACAGAACCACGGAGAGATATCGGTCGAGGCTCAAAGTTGCTCCTGTAAGGATCGGGATCGCGGTTGTAGAAAGAAACCGCCCCAACTAAGGCTATGGGCCGTCTGTTGCTCGCTGACAACGAGAGTGCGAATTATTGGTTACACACGGAGACAGCCTGCCAAACCATCAGGTCACAGAACACGCCAGTCCTGAGATTCACACGTTTGTCAACTTGTCCCACTTACAGTAGGTCATGGCAGATCTTCGCCAACGCGCGGCATTATCGTTGCTCGCGGTTCTGCTGGGCGTAGCGGCGGGGTGTTCCACAAGCTTGGGCCATCGAGCCGAAACCCTGCGAATCCGAGGTTCCGACACAATGCTGATCCTCGCGCAAGCCTGGGCGGAGACTTACGCGAAAGTGGACAACGGTGTCGCGGTCGAGGTTTCCGGTGGCGGTTCCGGTCAAGGAATAGCCGCGCTCCTGAAAGGCGCGGTCGACATCGCCAACTGCAGTCGAAATCTCAAGCCCGAAGAAGGCGCCGAGGCCCGGGCCAACACCGGGAAGGATCCCATGGAATTCGTGGTTGGCTGCGATGCCCTGGCCGTCTTCGTTCACCACGACAATCCGTTGGACGAGATTACGATCGACCAGTTGGCCGAGATCTACCGGGTTGAAGGCAGCCTCGGCAAGTGGTCCCAAATGGGTATCCGCATCCCCGCGGGACGCGACCGGATTGTACGCGTTAATCGTCAGTCGAGTTCCGGCACCTACGAGTTTTTCAGGGACCACGTGCTGGGCAAGAGCGACTTCCGTCTGGGTTCGCTCGATATGAACGGATCGAAGGAAGTGGTGGACCTGATCGCGTCCACGCCCGGCGCCATCGGCTACAGCGGCATGGCGTTTGCCACGCCCTCGGTGAAAGTGCTGCGCGTCAGCACAGCGCCGGGAAAGACCTCCTATTCGCCAACCGTCGCCAATGTCACGTCGAATCGCTATCCGATTTCGCGTAGTCTGTTGGTCTACACGCTGGGTGAGCCGCGCCCCACGGTCCGAAAATATATCGACTGGATACGATCGGCGGAGGGCCAGCGAATCGTTACCGATATCGGCTACGTTCCACTTCCAGACGGCGGAAAGGGATTTACCAAATCATGCGGCAGCGCTGGCGCAAATTAAGAGAAGCCATGATGGAGGGGGTGATTCGCCTCTGCGGGGTGAGTGCGACCATCTTCGTCATCGGCATCTTTCTGTTTGTGTGCCGGGAAGCGCTGCCACTCGCCGGTAACCCCTCATTTCATCTCGGGGAGTTCCTGTTCAGCGAGCAGTGGTATCCAACCTCGGAACTGACCAAACGCTACGGCGTGTTGGCGATGATCGTCGGCACCTTCAGCGTCACCTTGCTGGCGATGTTGATGGCGGTTCCGCTTGGCCTGGGTGCGGCCATCTATATTTCGGAGTTCTGCGCTCCGCGCCCGCGAGAGATCCTGAAAGTGCTGGTGGAATTGCTGGCGGCGATTCCCAGCGTAGTCTGGGGGTTCGCGGGGCTCACCATAACCAGTCGCCTGATCGTCCGCTTTACGAACGCCGATGTGGGCGTGAACCTGCTGAACGGCGCGGTACTGCTGGCTTTGATGAGCGTGCCGATCATTGTCTCCCTCGCCGAGGACGCCTTCAAGGCGGTGCCGGATTCGTATCGCGAAGCGGCACTGGCGATGGGGGCGACGCGATGGCAGATCACCTGGCGCGTGCTGTTGCCCGCTGCCCGCAACGGCCTTACCGCCGCGGCTCTGCTGGGCTTTGGGCGCGCTGTCGGAGAAACCATGGCGGTGCTGATGGCCACCGGCCATGCGATAAACATCCCGCATTCCGTGCTCGACCCGGTGCGCACGCTGACCGCGAATATCGCAGCGGAGTTGGGCGAGGCGCCGGCCGGGTCCACACATTACGAAGTCCTGTTCCTCACCGGAGTCCTCCTGTTTCTGATTACCTTCGTCGTGAATCTGAGCGCCGGTCTGCTAATCCGCAAGGAGCGTCACCAATGACGCGTTTCGCGGCCACGCCGCTGGTGAAGGCCAAACTCCGTGAGGATGCCCTGGCTGGCTATATCGCCCTGGCGATGCTGGTTTGCATCCTGTTGCCGTTGTTTGCAATCGTGGGCGATTTGGTGTGGCAGGCCCTGCCGTCCCTCAACTGGCGGTTTCTGACTACGTCGCCCTCCCACGGCATGCGGGAAGGTGGTGTCTGGCCGGCGTTCGTCGGCACGCTCTATCTGATCACTTTGTCTCTTGCCGTAGCCGCACCCATTGGCGTTCTCGCCGCCGTCTATCTCACCGAATATGCGAAAGACAACTGGTTCAACCACGTCGTGAACATTGCCGTGCTGAACCTGGCCGGAGTGCCCAGCATCGTTCATGCACTGTTTGGCCTGGGCGCGTTTGTCTACGCCGCCCGCATGGGTTACTCGGTACTTTCCGCCTCGCTGACGCTCGCCATCATGACCATGCCGGTCATCATCGCCAGTACCCGGCAAGCTTTGTTGAGCGTGCCGCGGAGTTACCGCGAAGCCTGCTGGAATCTGGGCGCCAGCCGCTGGCAGACCATCCGGACGATTGTGTTGCCCAACGCGATCAGCGGCATCCTCACCGGCATCATCCTGCAGGTGAGCCGTGCCGCCGGCGAAACCGCGCCTATCATGTTCACAGGCGCCGTCTTCTACAAATCTATTCCGGCCGGCACGCTGTTTCCTTACGCTCTGAATGAACAATGCATGGCGCTCTCCATGCATCTCTATACCCTTTCGACGCAGACGCCCGGCGTGGCCGATTCGATTCCCAACGCCACCGCGGTCCTGCTGCTGGGGCTGGTGTTTCTGGTGAATTCGGCTGCCATCGCCCTGCGCACGTTCATGCGCTCGAAGGGCAGATAATGAACCGCATCGAAGTGCGGAATCTGCACCTGTCCTACGGCTCCCGGGAAGTGCTGCGGGGCATTAATTTCGATCTGGGCGAAAAGGAGATTCTGGCGATCATCGGCCCCGCACAATCGGGCAAGACCTCCATCCTGCGATGCCTCAACCGGACCATTGATTTTGTTCCGGGAGCGCGAGTCACCGGCGCGATCTCGGTGGATGGCGAACCCCTGAACAGCCACACCGACGTGGAGGCCCTGCGGCGCAAGATCGGTATGGTCACGCCGTTGCCGGTTGGACTGCCGCTCAGCGTCTACGACAATGTCGCCTTTGCCCCGCGTTGCGCCGGGATCACGAATCGGGGTGAGTTGGACGGAATCGTCGAGCAGTGCCTGCGCCGGGCCATGCTCTGGGATGAGGTGCAAGACCGCTTGTCGATCGCCGGCACCAAGCTTTCGGGTGGTCAACAACAGCGCCTCACTCTGGCGCGGGCTCTCTCCAGCCGTCCTCTGATCCTGTGTCTGGATGAGTTCTCAATCGCCATCGATCCAGTCACCACCATGCGTATCGAAGAAGGACTGCGGGAGTTGCGCAATGAGTTGTCCATCGTCCTGGTAACCAATCTCACCCGGCAGGCTCGTCGCCTGGCTGATCGGACGATGTTCCTGCTGAAGGGCGAGATCGTTGAAATGGCCGCGAACGAGATGATCTTCTCAGACACTCCCTCCGATCGCCGCACTTACGATTATGTCAATGGCAAATTCGGATGAATGCGATTGAGACCCGCGGGCTGAATCTCTGGTACGGGGCTTTTCAGGCCCTGCGAGATGTGACGTTGAATGTCGAGCAGAGCGGCGTCACAGCGCTGATCGGCCCTTCCGGATGCGGCAAGACAACCTTGCTTCGCTGCTGCAACCGGATCAATGAACGGATCCCCGCCGTGCGCACCGCAGGCGAGATCCATATCCTCGGCAAGAATATCTACGATGCGGACGTCTCACTCCTGGAGTTGCGGAGGACTGTCGGGATGGTGTTTCAGCGGCCAAACCCCCTGCCGCTTTCGATCTACGAGAATATTGTCTTCGGCCTTCGCCTTCACGCCTCTCCGCAGGACCGCGGCGGGGCCCTTCTCGACGCGGCCGTCGAGAAGGCGCTTACCGAAACTGGCCTGTGGGACGACCTTAAGGACGGGCTGGATGAGCCAGCCGTCTCTCTGCGACTGGACCAGCAACAGAAGCTCTGCATCGCCAGACTGCTGCCACTTCAGCCCGAGATTATTCTGATGGATGAGCCCTGTGCCGCCCTCGACGTCGAAGGCACCGAGGATATTGAGAACCTGATCCGTTCGTGGAAAGGTATCTACACCACGTTGATCGTCACCCACAGCATGGCCCAGGCGCGCCGGGTCAGCCATCACTCTGCGTTCATGCTGAGTGGAGAACTGGTTGAGTATGGGCCCACTCAGGAATTATTCGAAGAGCCCAAAGATCCGCGGACGGCCGACTATGTAGCCGGGCGCTACGGGTGAAGTGAGCCCGCGTGAAGGAGCTTTCATATGCGCTATGTCCTGGTGGTCTTTGCTGTCCTTCACGGCATCTGCCATTTGCCTGGTTTCGCCGTCAACTGGCGATTGATGGCGATGCCCGAGCTGCTCTTCCGAACCACCATTCTTCAGGGTCAAGTCGACCTCGGCGAGACAGGAATTCGCGTATGGGGCGTGATCTGGCTGGCGCTGGCCGTTGCTTTCGCAGTGCTCGCCGTGGGTGTCTGGTCGCGCGCGTCCTGGTGGCTCTTAATGACGCCGGTCGCCGTCGGATTCTCGGCGCTTTGCTGCGTGCTTGCGTTGCCCGAAGCCCGCCTGGGCCTGGCCGCGAATCTGTTGTTGCTTGCGCTGGTGTGCGCGGCTTTCCGCTTTCCCGGTGGCTCGCCGGCGGTTCGGCACCCCGGGCTCGAGCGACTTTGGAACTCCGCCCCAGCCGGCAGCGGCGCCGTTTTCGATCCCAACGCCGTACCGGAGGCGGGGCTCGCGTACCTACAACACGCGGTTGCCCCCGGAACTCCGCTGGCTGCCGCCGTACGCCTTCGCATGCATGGAGAAATCAAGCTCGGAAGGTGGCATCCCTTCCACGCCGAGCAGGTGATCATCCCGGGGCGCGGCATGATCTGGGCCGCCAACGTGAGCATGTTCGGGCTTCCCGTGCTCGGCGCCGACCAGGTGCTTGACGGCGCTGGGCGCATGGACTGGAAGATCCTCGACACCGTTCCGGTAATGCATGCCGAAGGACCAGACACGTCACGTTCCGGCGCCGGACGTCTGATGGGCGAGATGGCCGCGTGGCTGCCTTCCGCGTTGTGCAATGGCGGAGTGGAGTGGGTGGCCGCCGACAGCGAACACTCTCGATTCCGGCTCGCCTGGTTTGGCGAGAAGACGGAGTTGACGGTCGTGTTCTCTCCTGAGGGCGGTGTCAGCGCCTTCTGGTTCCCCCGCTGGGGCAACCCCGACGGCGGAAAGGCCCGGTATATCGACTTCGGCGTGGTAGTGGAGCAGGAGCGCACCTTCGGGGGCTACACGCTTCCGTCTCGAGTCCGGGCCGGCTGGCACTACGGCACGGATCGCTTCGCGGAAAGCGATTTCTTTCACGCCACCATCGACAGCGCGGAGTTACGATAGAAAGTGAGCTTGCTATGAACAGACGAAGATCATTACTGGCGTTGGGTGCCGTTGGCGCCACCGCTTGTGGCTACTACGCATGGCATGAGCGGCGCGGCCTTACCCGAGCCGATTTTGGCGCCGAAGACGCCGGAGTCCCTGGTTCCCCGGCAATCTCGCCAGCGGTTCGCGCCATCCTCGAATATGCGTTGCTCGCGCCCAGCGGTCACAATACGCAACCATGGACGGTCCGCGGCACCGACGGGGAACTGCGGATTGGCACCGAACGGTCGCACTGGCTGCCGAAGGTCGATCCGTCGAACCGCGAACTGGCTCTGTCGGTGGGCGCCTTTCTTGAAAATTTGCTGATTGCCGCCCCCGGCCTCGGCTATGCTGCCGATTTCACCGTGACTGGAGCCGATGCCAGCGATCGCGAGTTGCTTCTGGTCAGACTGACCGGGAC
>JAWXCM010000394.1:0-4759 GCA_034408745.1 Bryobacteraceae bacterium | reverse complement strand
GAGCATGGCCCGTGCGTATGTCGTAGGCAATGTGATTCTCGGCATCGTCATCTCGGTGGTCAGCTGCGTCGTCTTCTTCAGCTGGCACCTGCCGTACTGGCTGCTGGTGGGCATCCTGAGCGGGTTCCTGAGCCTGATCCCGTACGTGGGCCTGCCGCTCGCCATGATTCCGGCGGTGGTGGCGGCGCTGCTGACGTACGACGCCCTGACGCCCTACTTCGTCATCTGCCTCGAGGTGGGCATTATCCACCTGCTGGCGCTGAACCTGCTGTACCCGGCAGTGGTCGGGGCGCGGGTGCATCTCAATCCGCTGGTGGTGACAATCGCTCTGATGTTCTGGGGGACGATCTGGGGCGGGCTCGGGCTGGTGCTGGCTATCCCAATGACAGCGGCGGTGAAGGCCTATCTCGACAACACCGACAGCATGCAGGAGTACGGCCGGCTGCTGGGTGACCAGACGCCGGCCGCACCGCCTCCAAAGATTCCGGAGAAAGTCGCCTGAATTAAGCGGCCTTTTTCGCGGGGGCCTTTTTCGCCGCGGGGGCGGACGAGGTGGGACCGGCCTTTTCCGCCAGCAGCTTCTCAATCATGGTCCGAATATTGGCTTCCGTTCCCGTGGCATTGTCGTTGCGGGGAAGGCTCTGCATCCGGATCATGCCCTTGCGGTCGATAAACACCAGCTGTGGGACATGCAGCGATTCCGACGGCGGGTTCTGCAGGAAGGAGTTGACAACGTTGCGGTCCGCATAACCGACAGGGAAAGTGATTTTGAATTCCTTGATGAAATCCGGCACGAACATTTTCGCCATGTCATTCCAGGCGAGAGCGAGGGGCTGAAGGCCTTTGGCGCCGTATTCTTTTTCCAGACGGCTCAGCAGCATGCAGGACTGCTGGCAGTGGGAGCAGGTGGTGAAGATGAACTGCAGCACGACCACTTTGCCGCGGTACGAGCTGAGCAGTTTCTGGGAGCCGTCGGCCATCGGGATGACGAGCTCGGGTGCTTTACGCGGGATTTCCCCGGAAAATGCCGGAGTGAGCGCGAGCGCCAGTCCGGCGAAAAGAGTGGCAATTTTCATCATTGTTTAGGATGCCTTTCTGGCCGGTTTCGGAGTAGCGGCAGCCGGTTTCTTCGGCGCACTCTCACCCACCATTTTCTCGAGTTGCTTACGAATATTCTGAGCCTGATTCGCGCCCGTGAAGGCGTCGGAACCGGAATACTGCGCCTGAACTACGCCATTCCTGTCGATAAACACCAGCCCCGGAAAGTAGAAGGACCGCATTACCGACTGCTGGAGAAAGCCCAGCGTCTTCTCCCTGTCCCCTTTTCCCACCGGGAATGTGAGCTTGAACTGCTTGATGAAGGCGGCGGGGTTGGCGTCCTCGTTCACCGCAACACCCAGAATCTGCACACCCTTAGCCGCAAACTCCGGAGCGAGTTTCGCGAGAGTCTCAGCAGTTTCCTGGCAGTGCGGACAGGTGGTGGCCAGAATCTCCAGCACCACGATTTTGCCCTTGTGCTGGCTCAGCGATCCGGGCGTGCCGGTGTGCCCCACCCAGTTCAGCTCACCCGCCTGACGGGGAACCTCGGCCATTACCGCAGCCGCGCAAAGCAGAAAAGCCATCCAGAGTCGCATTCTCATTTCCTTCCGTTGCACTATCAGTCTACTATCGCAAACCTTCGGCCGACGTTACTCGCGTCCCATCCAGTCTGACGGAAAACGGGACGGAATCGCCGGACCCGGTGACCGCGGCTGGGCTGTCCGAATCCACCATCACCTTCTTCCACTTGCCCGCGAGCACCCTGATGTACGCATCGAAGAAGCGCTTCGCGTTTTCTGGCGTATCCCACTCCGACGCATACAGCATCGCGGTCTGCTTCGCCTTGTTCTCAACCAGCGCCAGCGATCCACCCTTCCAGGCAGGCGCAATGTCGGTGGCATCGCCTTTCGACAGGTACTGCTCGATCAGAATCGCATGCTCCAGTTCGCCGACCGTCGACTCGTGGATCTTCTTCCAGCCCTTCGGAAGGTCTGGAAGAGTCGGTTTAACCGGCTCGACTCCGGCGAAGTACTTCTCCGGGTGGAGGATCTGCTGGCTGCTGACAGGCGGTTTCTGAAAGACCTGCGAGAAGCCGGCGTTGCCCAGTTTCACGACAAGCGCCTGCTGGAACTTCAGCCCCTGATTGTAGGGGAAGATCAGCGACGCCCGGAGGTACAGCGGCGCTTTGGCCAGCACCGGGTACTGCGACGCCATGGCTTCTGTGGCCGATGTCCCCATCAGTTCCGCCATGCTGGGCATGGTCCGCATGGACTGGCCGATGCCTGCGACCATCGACTCCATCATGAGCCACGTCGCCTGCCCTTCCATTACCGCCATGCGCGCGGTGGAGGCATCGTCGCTGCGGCTCTTCCTGATGAACTTGCCGAGGTCGAAGTGCTGGTCGGCAAGGGCGTGCGCCAGCTCATGCACCACGATCATCTTCTGCGCACCGGCCATCCCGCTGGCGGTGTCGTCGCCTTCCAGCAGGTACAACTTCTTGGTGCGGAAGTCGTAGAAGGCGGCGGCCTGCTCGGTGATGAGGTCGACCGTTGCGCTTTTGAGGTCGAATTCCTGGGGAACCAGTCCGAACTTCTTCAGCGCGAGCTCTTCCAGCCGGATGTCCTCTGGCTTCACTTCCTCTTTCAGCTTCTGTTCGAGGAACTTGCGGACGCCCTCGCGGGTGATGGTGTCCTGCCGGACCTTCTTCAGCGGCTGCAGCCCGGTGATCTTTGAAAGCTGCTGGACCGCTTCCTCCAGTTCGTCGGTGCCGAGGGTGGTCTTGGTGGTGGCCGCAGCCGACTGGGCGTAGAGGGCCAGCCACGAGCTCAGCAGAATCAGACCGGACAGAGTACGGCGCATGAATATCAGGATACGTCCTCATTTCAGGGACGGCTAAGCCAGCGGCTTCGTTTACAGTCTCGCGTGTACAATCTCGCGTGTACAATCTAACGATGCGTATCTCTGAGATTCGCCTGCATCCGATCGCGATTGCAGACGCCCCGCTGCGTAGTTCCTACGGCCGTCATGCGCCTTACGCTCTCCGCACCATCGTCGAACTGAAGACGACGGACGGGATTACGGGCATCAGCGAAACCTACGGCGGTGACGGACCGCTGGCGGCTCTGCACGCGGCGAAGGACCGGGTCCTCGGCATGGACCCGTTCCGCCTTGCCGAGCTTTGGCAGGACCTGACGGCTCCGAACGACGCCGACCAGGAAATCGCCGTGGCCGGGGGCAAGACGCATACGTGGATGGTGCCCGGCGAGAACCCGCTGGACGCCCCGGCGCGCACGTATGCGGCGTACGAGGTGGCCTGCCTCGACATCATCGGCAAAGCGGTGGGCAAGCCGGTGTGCGACGTGATCGGCGGACGGGTCCGCGACGCCGTGCCGTTTTCGGCTTACCTGTTCTACAAGCACGGCGGCGGGGGCGGCCTTGGCGCCGATGCACGGGAGGACGAGTACGGGGAGTGCCTGGACCCGCACTCTGTGGTGAACCAGTGCCGCGACTTCGTCCACAGGTACGGCTTCGAGGAGATCAAGCTAAAGGGCGGCGTGCTGGACCCGGAGGTAGAGATCGCGACCATTCGGGCGCTGCGCGAGGACTTCGGCCCCAGCTACCCACTGCGGATCGACCCGAACTGCGCGTGGTCGATTGAGACTTCGTGCCACGTGGGGCGTTCGCTCAAAGACGAGCTGTCCGATGGCGGCTATCTGGAAGATCCCTGCGCCGACCTCGGCGGGATGGCCGAGGTACGGCGGCGACTGCGCGCCGAGGGAATCGACATGCCGATGGCCAGCAACGTGGCCGTCACCGGCTTTGCGCAGGTGGTGGAGGCGAAGGACCTGGACGCGGTGCAGGTGGTGCTCTCCGATCCGCACTACTGGGGCGGCATCCGGGCGCTGCGGCGATTGTCGGACCTTTGCGAGACACTGGGCCTGGGCGTTTCGATGCACTCGAACAATCATCTGGGGGTCAGCCTGATGACGATGGCGCATGCGGCTGCGGCGGCTCCCCACGTTCTCTATGCCTGCGACACGCACTACCCGTGGCAGTCCGAGCGAGATGAGGTGATTGTGGGGGGTCGGGTGCAGTTCTTTAACGGCTGCGTTCCGATTCCGGATAAGCCGGGGCTGGGGGTGGAGCTCGACTACGATCAGGTGGAGCGATGCAGGCGGATCTATGACGGTCTTACTTACCGGAAGCGCGACGATGAAGCCGAGATGCGGCAGCATGTCGACCCGAACTGGAAGCGCGTTTTGCCGCGCTGGTAGTTTTAGGAAAACCGGGCGCGGCCGAGCACCCCTGCTCGGCCGCACTTCGGTTTCTGTCGCATTCTGAGGTCACACGGTGTGGGGGTAGGGTACGCCCGTTGTGCGGACGGGCGTTGCGGGATTCGGGCAGATTCGGGCGGAATCTCAACTACGGGGAGCCATGTTGGCAGGTCCGCGATTTCTCGGCTGCGACACGTCCAAGGTACACCAGGCCCGTACCGAATCCGGACGCGCGGAGTCAATTCGTGTTGCAAACAAACGAAATAGAGTTCTAAAAAAAGTAAAACGTGGTTTTGGCCAGTATGGCGGCCTTGAGAGGCCGCCGCAGGCCTGGGGGCCTGCCCCCCAATGTCCAGGTTTGCTCTGCTGCAGGAGGCTAATGTCCAGGTTTGCTCTGCTGCAGGAGGCTAATGTCCAGGTTTGCTCTGCTGCAGGAGGCTAATGTC
>JAWXCM010000393.1:0-71743 GCA_034408745.1 Bryobacteraceae bacterium | reverse complement strand
CTCTTTGCTTCGCGATACTGATCGATTGTCGTCGACATCGAACTGATGTGTCCCCTTTTCTCCTGCCCCGGCGTTTTGGTGGTAAGTCGGGGCAATATTCAGCATACGCGTCCGGCTCGGCTGATTTCACTGCTCGACGTCGGGTGGGGTTGGGTGGTTCGCGTGGGAAGCGTTGGTGGGGTGCTCCTACAGCTCAGCCTGCCAGGCATCGGGCTCGCCGCTGGCAGCGTAGTCGCCCTGGCTGGCTTCAGGGATATTGGCCCGTTTTGATCGCTTAAGCCGCCAGGCGCCAACCTCTGCGAATACGGCATTAGTAACATGCCAAATGCGGGGGCGGTTCTGCGCTATGTCTTTTCCTGCGACACATTGTCGCGAAGAAAAGCGCTATAGCCAGCCTCGTCGACTTTCCCCGCCGCCAGTGCCAGCACGGCATGCGCTGCGTCTTCCTCATTCGCTGTGAAGCGACAGCCATTGAGTTCGAGGAATAGAACTCCAGTAACAAAGCCGGCAGGCTTATTGCCGTCCACAAACGGATGATTGCGCACAATGCCAGCCGCATATGCAGTGGCAAGGTCGATGAATGTAGAGCAAGCAACCGGTCGTGGAGCGCGAGCGCATCACGTTCGTCTATCCAGATCGGCTTCTTTACCTGACGAGGACGTGCAGCGTGTTTCGGTAGCGGCTCATAATGTCCGCAGTCCGGCGCTTCCATCAGAAACAACGGTTCACCGTCGCCGGTGTGTAGACGGCTGATGACTTCTTTCGGCAGCACTACACCGAGCGAGTTCCCGAATTTACGGTCCTTCAGTTCGACCCCTCGGCCGGCTCAAAGCCAGCTGCGGGCAGGAATGCCCGCCTACAACGTGAGGTTTTATCTGGGACGGGATTGTTGCGGAGGGGCATTACGATGGCTTCTGAGCGCAGGCGGACATGGGGGTGCAAACACAAGACGTCCGCCGCAGGCCTGGGGGCCTGCTCCACAATGCAGTTCCGCGATGTCGCGGGGACGCTCCGCTGCAATCAGCTTGCTCAGCTCTCCCTGGGCGGCCGGCTTTCGGGGGTTGGCAGATTCTCCCGGAGGCTTTCGAGGATTTGTTTGAGATTGGTTCGCAGAGCCAGCGCCTCTATTTCCGGATCCTGGGCGACGGGAAGCTGGTGGTGTTTGCAGAGTGCCTGGAGCATCTGAATCATTTTCGTGTTTTCTACTTCCGAAAGAAGATTAATTTGCAGGTCGAGCTGGTTTCTTTGATCCGCCTGCAAGCCGCTTCGATTCTGGCTCATGAGAATAAACAGCGAAAGGAAGATGGCTTCCAGCGACACAATCATCGTCAGCAACGAAAATGGAAACGGATCGAATGCGGTTTTCCCCGATCTCAGGTTGTAGACGATCCAGATGGTGAACCAAACCACGTGAGTGGCGATGAACCACATCTTGCCTGCCTGCCAGGCGATCAGGTCGCCAATGCGGGCGGCAGGGGATCGACTGTCCAGCGCGGCTTTCTCAACGGCACTGATCTCTCGAATGTTCTCGTCAATCGCAGAGGCGGTGTGCATACCCTACATGCTAAGCCTGGGTCCGATGCCCCGTTACGTCAGATACCGGCGTACCAGGAGGAGCCATCTTCCGGGGCGCCGGAGCCGAGGCCTTTACCGAAGGCTTTGATGTTGTCCGTGACTACGAGGCGGTTGATGTATTTCACGCTTTTATAGCCGAGCTGGCGGGGGACTCGCATGCGCAGGGGGCCACCGAAGGCCGGGGGCAGGTCGGCACCGTTCATTCGGTGGGCGATGAAGGTTTGCGGATGCAGCGCGTCGGCCATGTCCAGACTGTCCCACCAGCCTTTCTCGAATCGAGAAATAGACCACGTACTTTGCTTCGGGACGGATTCCGGCGAGGTCGAGCACGTGTGCCAGCGGCACGCCGGTCCATTCGGCGATGCAGGACCAACCTTCTTCGCAGGCCAGGTGCGTGATCTGGCTGCGCGTGGGGTAGCTCCGGAGCTGGGCCAGAGAGAACGATGCGGGGCGCGTGACCAGGCCTTCGACCGCGAGATTCCAACCGACAAACGACTCGGCCTCGAGACGTTTAAATGCCTCGTCCTGTAGTGGCTTTCCGTTGGGAAAGGGCGTCTTTGAGATCTCGCTGCGTGGGAACTCGCGGGCCATGGAGCCGGCGGTCCGGAGGCGGTGGGAGGCGTAGGTGAGCATTTCGCCGAGGCCGAAGATGCCACCGCTGTCGGGCGGAATCAGTCCGCTCTTTTCGGCGATTCCGGCGGCGGCTGCGAGACCGGTGACGATCAGTTTGCGGCGAGACAGCCCACGGGAACACGGAGGCGATGGCAGGCGACATGGCCAGACCGGTCCAGATCACCAGTGGGAAGGCCACGAAAACCACAGACAGGCAGGCGAGCTTCTGGAGTACGTTGTAGCTGTCTGAGTGCTTCATCGCGATGTGATCGGCGATGGTGCGTGAGAGTGAGAAGGCGGAAAGCTCATTGCCTGAGGGGAGTAAGTTGCGCTGGAAGTGGCGGGTCAACAGGCCGGTTGCCAGGTAGAGGAGACCGGTGAGGACGGCAAGCCACGCGGTCTGGAAGTGCAGGTAACGGCTCCAGCCATTCTGATCGGGAAGTACGAGTCCGTAGCCTGTGGGCACCGACGCCCTGGAGGCCGGGACTGGGATTATAAACAGCGGAGGTGTGAGCGCATTACCGGTTTCGCCCCAGTAGAACCGGGGGTGGGAGATCAGGATCTCGACTCCGCTGACAAGCAGGGCCAGGAAGCACAGCGCCGTGATCCAGTGCGTAGCGCGTACGATCAGTGGGTGCCGAAGAGGCTGAGCCACCGCAGGATCATAACATGAGAAACGTGCGAACTTTGTTGTTCTTTGCTCTTCTGCTGCCGTGTGCCGCGCAGCAACAGCCGTCGGAAACGAACGTAATCTTTGGAACGTACTCCGGGCTCTCCCTGCTGATGGATGTGTACAAGCCCTCGGCCGCGCCGAACGGGTACGGGATTGTGGTGATTCCTGGGAGCGGCTGGCACCGGGGACTCGCTTACAACGCGGAGCTCCTGAAGCAGTCGCGGGAGTTCTCGCAATACCTGCCGAAGCTGAGCGCGGCGGGGTACACGACTTTCGTGATCACGCACCGGGCTGCTCCCCGGTTCCATTTCCCGGATGCTGTGGACGACGCGCAGCGCGCGGTTCGATTCGTGCGGCAGAACGCGGCGAAGTATGGCATCGACAAGGACCGGATCGGCGCTTTCGGTGCGTCGTCGGGGGGACACCTGGTGAGCATGCTGGGAACGCTGGATGGCAAGGGGTCGGCAGAGAGCGGGGATCCGGTGGAGCAGCAAAGCTCCAGGGTGCAGTGCGTAGTGGCGTTGTACCCGGTTACCGATCCGGCGAAGGTGGAAACGCCGAACGGGCTGTCGGCTGTGACTTCGTTTATGGGTGCTCCGGCGCGGATCGATCCAAAGCGCTTCCGCGAAGCCGCTCCGCTGACGTACGTGAGTGCGGACGATCCGCCGTTTCTTTTGATTCACGGCGATGCCGACAGGACCGTGCCTTACAGCCAGTCCGAAGCTCTGGAAGCCGCGCTGAAGAAAGTGGGCGTGAGCGTGAAGCTGGTACGCGTGCCGGGAGGCGATCACGGGCCGGACTTTCCTGGCAATACCCAGAAAATGGACTGGCCGTCGATGGTGGTGAACTGGTTCGACAGCGAGTTACGGCGTAAGTAGCAGCAGACCTCCAACGGGTGTGAACGAGTGCCCGAAGTGAAGCGGGCCGTTGCGGAAGGGCACCGACTGTTCAAGACGGCACTTTCGCCCTCCTCGCTGGGTACCTTCCACGACGACGGTCCTGCTTCGGGAGGTGATCCGATAGGCGGACGTGGCTCCACGATCTTCGCGAACCGACTCCAGTGGCCAGTCGCACTCGGCGAGTAAGTGGACCGCGGTCCCGCAGACACCAGTGAGGATGACCATCTCAGTAGGTTGCATCCCGGCTGCGACAGAGTCGAGGCCGGTTCTCAGAATGCTTTGCGCGTCTGCGAGAAAAGCGTCCATGCCTCACTTTTCGTCACGGATTCAGGTGGCAAGAGGATTTATTTCACGATGGGCGCCGCGGAACTGGGGGCAGCACGGAAGGCGTTTGCGGGAGCGCCGGGTGGACTGTCGGATGAATCGATGGCTGTGGAATTGGGCGACTGGCAGGCGATGACGGGCGACTACCAGGATATGTTTCGACATCGGAACCGCGTAAATGCGGTTCCGGCGGAGCAGGTTCGGGCGCTGGCGGCGGAGACGTTTCGCGTTGACGGGCGGACGGTGGGAGTAGCGCCGGGTGCGCCCGTCGTGAAATAGGAGCGTTACAGGAGTTGCGGCGACGCTGGATGCGGGCAGCGACCAAACCGAGACCAGTGAGTGCGAGCGCCATCGAGCCGGGGCTCCGGAGTGTTGGCGTCGAGGTAGATGTCGCCAATTTCACCAGCAGTGAGTGAATGGTCGTAAATACGGACGTCGTCGACCAACCCGTCGAACGAGCCAGTAAGGGAGCCGGACTGCATTAGCCCACCTATCATGAAGGGCGCGGGCGAGAGTTTGGCGCATTGACGCCGTTGATCTGAGTGGCGCCCCCGTCGTCAACGAAGATAGCCGCGTTACCACCCAACATCCTGCCTGCGAGAAGATGCCACTGGCCGTCATTGATGGTGGCGCCGGAAACGGGCGTTTCTCCCGGTGGCCCGCTCGGGTAGAAATACGCGGTATTGGCGGCTCCATAGCCGGAACCGGAGTTGATGGCGAGAAAGTAGCCGTTGAAGGATCCCGAGTCGTGCCGTCCGGCCACGATTTCGGCAGTTGTGGCTGTGGTTTTCACCCATGCGGTAATACTGAAGTTCTCCCCGGGGGTTCCAGTGAAGTTGTAAATGTCACCCATTGAGACGTACTGGCTGGAACTGGAACTGAGTTGGATGGCGTTACCGAATCGGCCCGCCACGAAGGTGGCTCCGCCGTTAATGGTGCCGCTATGGTTGCCGAGTCCTGAATCGGCCCATGGTGGACCCGGTGGTCTCGTCAAAAGTCCAGCGACTGAGAAGGCCCGCGGATGCACAGGACTGGCTCAGAACGAAGAGGGTGAGAGTGGAAAGGGCGGCTCGAGTCAAATTGCAAACCTCCGGGCCTGAGTGTAACAGCTACACGCTAACTCAGCTTTTGTAACGGTACGTGCAATCTAATAGACTAGTGACTACGAATATGCGCGCCTTACTTTGTGGGTTTCTGATGCTCGCCGCGACTGCGAGCGGGGCCGAAAAACAAGTCGACCTTCTTGTTTACGGGTGCACGTCTGGCGGGGTCGCGGCCGCTATCCAGGCGAAGAAGATGGGCAAATCGGTGCAGATGGTATGTCCTGAAAAGCATCTTGGCGGCTTGTCGGCGGGTGGGCTCGGGTTAACCGATTCCGGGAACAAGGAGGTGATTGGCGGGCTGTCGCGCGAGTTCTATCACCGCCTGTACCTGCATTATCAGAAGCCGGAATCCTGGAACTGGCAGAAGCGGGCCGAGTTCGGCAACAAGGGACAGGGCACGATAGCCCTGGACGAATCGGCGCGTACGATGATGAACTTCGAGCCGCACGTGGCCGAGGGCGTTTTCGAGGCGTGGGTGAAGGAGCTGAAGATCCCGATCACGCGCAACGCATGGCTCGACCGGGAAAAGGGACTGGTCAAGAAGGGCGACCGGATAGTGTCGATGAAGACGCTGGACGGGAAAGTGTATCCGGCGAAGATGTTCATCGATGCGACGTACGAGGGCGATTTGATGGCTGCGGCGGGGGTGGATTTCCATGTCGGCCGCGAGTCTGTGAAGACGTACGGCGAGAAGTGGAACGGGGTCCAGGTCGGCATTCTGCACCATCAGCATCATTTCGGAGCGGTGAAGACGCCGATTTCGCCGTATGTGGTTCCGGGAGATCCGAAGAGCGGGGTGTTGCCCCGCGTCAGCACGGCGCCTCCGGGCGAGTATGGCGAGGCCGACAAGAAGGTTCAGGCGTACTGCTATCGCATGTGCCTGACGAAACTGGACGCCAATCGTGTTCCCTTCCCTAAGCCCGCGGGATATGACGCGAAGCAGTATGAGCTGCTGCTGCGCGTATTCCAGGCCGGATGGCGGCAAACGTTCAATAAATTCGATCCGATTCCGAACTGGAAAACCGACACGAATAATCACGGTCCATTCAGCACGGATAATATTGGAATGAGCTGGGATTATCCCGAGGCATCGTATGCTCGGCGCAAGGAGATTCTCGCCGAGCATGTGACGTATCAGCAAGGCCTGCTGTATTTCATAGCGAACGATCCGCGCATGCCCGAGGATGTGCGCACGGAATTTGCGAAATGGGGTCTGGCAAAGGACGAATTCAAGGACAACGGGAACTGGCCGCACCAGATCTACGTGCGGGAAGCTCGGCGGATGATCGGTAAATACGTGATGACGGAGAACGAGCTGGTGAAGCGGCGCCCCACTCCCGAGCCGGTAGGCATGGGGTCCTACGGCATCGATTCGCACAATATTCAGCGCTACATCACGCCGGAAGGCTACGTGCAGAACGAAGGCGACATCGGGGTGAGCACGAACGGGCCTTACCAGATTTCGTACGGATCGCTGGTGCCGAAGAAGGGTCAGGCGGCGAACCTGCTGGTTCCGGTGTGTTTATCGAGCTCGCACATTGCGTATGGGTCGATCCGGATGGAGCCGGTGTTCATGATTCTGGGCCAGTCGGCTGCCACTGCGGCGGTGATGGCGATCGACGAGAAGATCGCGGTGCAGGACGTCGGGTACGACAAACTGCGCAAGCGGTTGCTGGCCGACGGGCAGGTTCTGGAATTTACGGCGAAAAAATAGCCTGTCACCTCCGGGGGCGGGCTGAATCAATAAAGATATGATCGAAGTTTTTGCGGAGCACCTCGGCGAAGTTCAGTTCGAGGTGCGCGCCCGGGGGCACAAGCTGTTGTGCGATCAGCCGGCGTCGGGCGGTGGTTTCGACGAGGGTATGACACCTCCGGAGTTAATGCTGGCCTCATTGGCGTCGTGCGCCGGCTATTATGCGGCGGAGTATCTGAAATCTCGCGGGATTGTGGCCACAGGCACAGTCGTCCGCGTTACTGCCGAGAAGGCGAAGGCTCCGGCGCGGCTCGACGACTTCCAGATTGAGGTGGACGTACCTCTTGACCTGAGCGACAGCGACCAGCAGGGCATGGAACGGGCTGTACACAAATGCCTGGTCCACAATACCCTGCTGTCGCCGCCGTCAATTCATATCAGCTCCAAAATACTTCACCCGGCATGAGGATCTTGCGCAGGTAGTCGTTGTTCGGCTCGAAGCCGAGGCCAGGGGCGTCGGGTACTTTGAGTTGTCCGTTCTTTACTTCCGGGGGACGCGTGGCAGACATCTGCTCGACGTGTTTGGTCGGGCGGCCGAGGGCACTCTCGCTGCGGAAGAAGTTGTGGATGGCTGAGCCGAAGTGTGCCGAGGCGTAGCAGAGCACCAGGCTACCGACATTGTGCAGCGCGACGGGCGTTTTGGTCACCATGGCGTAGTCGGCGATCTTGCGGGTTCCGGTGATGCCTCCGGCGAAGGCGAGGTCGGGGTGAATGATGTCCGCGGTCTGGTGGTCGAGGAAGGGCTTGAAGCCGGCGACGAGCTCCAGTTTTTCCCCTGCCAGGATCGGCAGGCGCGTCGACCGGCGAAGCGCGGCCCAGCCTTCCGAATGCACCACGGGCATGGGGTCTTCGAGGAACAGCGGGTTCATGGGCTCGACCGCTTTGGCGATCTGGACGGCGCTAAGCGTGTCGAACTCGTTGTGACAGTGCACGGCGATGTCGATGGACTCGCCCACAGCCTCGCGCACGTTGGCGTAGGCCTTGGCCACCTGTCGAATCTGGCTGGTCTCAAGGTTGAAGGCGTACTTGCCCACGGGCACGCCGACGATGCCATGGATGTCGATCTTGTAAGCCGTGAAGCCTTCGGGCGCGACCTTCACCTTTGCCGCCCACTCCTTGCATGAGCCAGTGTCGAGGGGCCGGAGTCCGCCGCCGTGCGAGTAGAGCTTGATGGCGTCGCGGAACGGGCCGCCGAGCAGCACGTTGACGGGCTGTCCGGTGATCTTGCCGGCCAGGTCCCACAGGGCGAGGTCGATGCCACTGACGGTCGGCACATGCGCGACATACGGGTGGATGAAGGCGAGCATGTTCAGGAAGTGTTTCTCGATGGAAAGTGGATCCTGGCCAATCAGGACGGTCTTGAAATGCTCAATGCGGCTGCGGGCCATAGGTCCGGAAGCGCCTGCTTCGCCGTAGCCGGTCAGTCCCGCGTCGGTGTCGATTTTGATCAGGCAGTTGCCGGCGATGTCGCGCACCTGCATTGCCTGGATGTTGGTAATTTTGACTTTGCCGCGGTGGGCCTGAGCGTGGGCCTCAAGGGCGGCGAAGGTCAGGGCCGACGGTGCCGTCAACAGCGTCTTCAACAGGGTTCGTCTGGTCATTGCCCGACTATTATGTCGCGGTTGCGGGTATGCTGGTTGGTCGCATGAGATTCCTTGCACTAATGCTTGTGGCTTCGGCCGGTTGGGCGGAGATGCCCGTTGTGATTGCGCACCGCGGGGGAGGGGCTCTGAAGCCGGAGAACACGCTGGCCGCGTTCCGTCATTCGCTGTCACTCGGGGTGCCGGTGATGGAATTCGATATGAACCTCACTGCCGATGACGGGCTGATCATTCACCACGATTCGACCGTGAACGCGAAGATCTGCCGCGGCGAAGGGGTGACAGCGGGGCCGATTCGCGGGCTGACGCTGGCGCAACTGGCCCGGTTCGACTGCGGGCAGGGGGAGCGCATGCCGACGCTCGACAGCTTCCTGACAGCGGTGACGGGGAGCAAGGCTCTGCTGCTGGGCGAGACGAAGATGCCGGTTGAGGGCGGCGTGGATCCGGAGAAGTTCGTGGAGAAGATCGATGCGGTGATTCGGAAGCACGGCTTAGCTTCGCGGTTCATTTTGCAGTCGGCGGATTACCGGACTCTGGATGCGATGCGGCGGCGCAATCCGGAAGTGCGGATTTGTTTGCTCAGTGCGCGTCGATTTAAGCCGGATTATCTGGCTGTTGCGAAGAAGCACGGCGGTACGCATCTGATGCTGCGGTGGGACGATGTGTCGGGAGTGGCCCAGGTTCGGCAGTTGCAGGGCGCGGGGCTGGTGGTCTATTCGGGCACGGCGAACACGCCGGAAGAGTGGAACAAGTACGTCGAGATGGGGTTCGACGGGATACTCACGGACGATCCGGCTGCGCTGCGGGTATTCCTGCGGGGAGCACGTTAGAACCGGCCGATTTTGGCGCCAAGGTCCCAGAATGTCGAGGTGAGGCCGACGTCGTGAAAGATGCGCTGCGCCTCGTCGATGGTCCATTTGCGCCACTCCGGGTCGGCGTGGTGGCCGTACCACCGGCGTGCGAGAAGAGCGACCGTGTCGAGGGGCACGGCCTCACCGCGGGGCTGGTTGTACCGTGCGCACCAGTCGCGGATGTCCAGTTCGGAGCGGAATGGCAACACGAGGGAGCAGTGCCGGTGCACGTTATCCCAGGCGCGGGCGGGCGGGATGGCGAAGTGGACGCATGTACCTGAAAATGCATTCTGCGGCTGGCCGTCGCGGACATGGATCACCAGCGGTTCGGTTTCCGCTTCCCAGCGCGTGTGGATGCGGACGTCGCCTCCGGCCAGCGTCGCCACTCCCAGCGCGCACCAGATACAGGGCGCCCACCAGCCATGCTTCTGGCCTTCTACCCAGTTGAGGGTCGGAGTCAGGGAGAAGGGGTGTATGACCCACGGCTCGGGGGCATGCGGGTGGAGGACGACGCCGTGCAGCGCTTCAAGATCCTGCATCAGGATGTTAAGGGCTGGCGGAGTCAGGCCGAGGGCGTAGGCGAGGTGTGAGTTAGAGGGGCAGGCGCCCTGGTCCAGAAGACTGCGGATCATCTGGTGGTGCAGGCGGCTGGTCACTGTCTGATCGTACCAGGCTAGCTGGCTTGCTGTTCGGCTTCGCGGCGAATCTCGGAGAGCCGGATGCCGGTGACGGCGAGCGCGATGAAGCCTGTGATCAGCAGTGGGAGGGTGATCACAGCCCACATCACAACGCTGAAGTTAGTGGCTATGCCCTTGTCGACGCCAAACATTGTGAGGGCCGTCTTGGCCGCGAGCTGGAATGTTCCTACGTTCCCGGGAGCAGCCGGCACCACAGCGGCGAGCCGCAGAATGATGGTGACGACGAACACCTGCTGGAGGCTAAGCCCCAGCCCGTAGCCTTCGCTCAGAGCGTAGATGGGAAGTACCTGCAGCAGCAGGTAAGGCAGGCTCGCCACCGCGGACAAGTACAGGTAGCGGGAGTGCCCAATGAGATTCAGATCTTCCAGCAGCACGCTGAAACGGCTGAGCCACTTGTGCCGTGCAAAGACCGCGTGCGCCCTGGTTTTGAAGAACATCGCAGCGCCCAGCAGGATGGCGCCGAGCACCACGAACCCCGCCAGAACCTCTGCGCCGTACACGTACGCGCCATCCACTGGGGCGAGTTGTGTCGCCACCATCAGACAGATCACCAGCCAGATCCCGTCGAAGATGCGTTCAATGAGAGCGGAGGAGAGCGTTACCGAAAACGGCAGGTTGCTCCACCTACCCTGGAGGTAACAGCGAATGATCTCACCGGTTCGGAGCGGCAGCACTTCGTTGGCGAAGAGTCCCACGTAGATCGCGCGGATCGAACGCATGTAGGGCACGTTGGCCACGGGGCGAAGGAGCAGGCTCCAGCGCCAGCCCTGCAGCACATATACCAGGATGTCGAAGAGCATGGCTGACGCAATCCAGCCCCAGTGCACGTCGCGGAGTTGGGAGAGGAGTTCGTTGGGTTCGAAATCGCGGAGGGCGATCACGAGGCAGACGACAGAAATCGCCATCGCCACGGCCACTCCGATCTTCTTCCCCATGTGACTATTTTGAGCGGCGGCGGGCGGTTTCGTCGTAAGCTCCAATCTCCATGATAGAGGACCGCGTGATGCAATCTCCTTATGTTGGAGTTACAAGGCCGTTACGCAGTCGCGGATGATACGATCAAAGTTCACTCATGGCCAAACTTTCCATTCGTGATCTGGACCTGCAGAACAAACGGGTCTTCATGCGAGTCGATTTCAACGTTCCCCTGGCGCCTGGCGGGCAGGAGATCAGCAGCGACAAGCGCATCAAGGCGTCGCTCCCTTCTATTCAGTACGCGCTGGAGCATGGCGCGGCTTTGATTCTGGCGAGCCACCTGGGTCGACCCAAGGGCAAGCCCAACGCAGAGATGAGCCTGAAGCCGGTCGCGGCGCGGCTGGAGGAGTTGCTGGGGCGTCCGGTAAAGATGGCTCCCGACTGTGTGGGGCCGGAGGTCAAGGCGATGGCGCCGGCCCCGGGCGAGGTTCTGCTGCTGGAGAACCTGCGCTTCCACAAAGAAGAAGAAGGGAATGACCCGGGCTTTGCGAAGCAACTGGCTGAAGGCGTCGAGATTTACATCAATGACGCATTCGGCACGGCGCATCGTGCGCACGCCTCCACCGTGGGCATGATTCAGTTTGTCCCGATGGCGGCTGCGGGCCTCCTGATGGAGAAGGAACTTCAGTACCTGGGCACGGCGATCACCACTCCGGAGCGGCCCTGTGTCGCGCTGCTGGGCGGAGCCAAGGTATCGGACAAGATCGAAGTCATCCAGAACATGCTGAAGGTGGTCGACAAGCTGCTGATTGGCGGCGCGATGGCCTACACCTTCATGAAGGCGAAGGGCGAGGAGACGGGCAAGTCGCTGGTGGAACCCGAGAAGGTGGAACTGGCGAAAGAGCTGATGGCGACATGGGGTGGCAAGTTGATGCTTCCGGTGGATCACGCCATTTCCCACGAGTTCAAGGGTGGCGGCGAGCCGGTGTACAGCGCGACGATTCCCGCGGATCAGATGGCGCTCGACATTGGGCCGGAGACCGTGGAAGAGTACCGGTCGATTCTGGCGGCGGCGAAGACCATCATCTGGAACGGTCCGATGGGCGTGTTCGAGCAGCCTCCGTTTGACCGCGGCACTGTCGAGCTGGCAAAGGTTGTTGCCGAGTCGGGGGCGATCTCGATTGTCGGCGGCGGCGATTCGGAGAAGGCGATCAAGTCGGCTGGCGTGACTGCGAAAATCTCGCATGTTTCCACGGGCGGCGGCGCGTCGCTGGAATTCCTTTCGGGTGTCGAGCTGCCTGGCGTTGCGGCGCTGACGGACAAGTAGTTTGCACGATTTGAGGGCGGTCCGTGTAGCGTCGTATGTGGCACCGATTCTGGTGTGTCTTGCGATCTACTGGTACGGCCTGAAGTCCTGGTTTCAGATGGACGATTTCGCGTGGCTCGGACTGCACACGCGGATCGTCGATTTGCCAAGTTTTTTGGCGGCGATGTTTCAGCCGCTCGCTCAGGGCACGATCCGCCCGTGGAGCGAGCGGCTTTACTTTTTGCTGGGGTGGGAAGTGGCGCGCATGGAATCGGCGTGGCTGCTTCGCGGCATCGCGTTTCTGACGCAGTTTGGCAACCTGATCCTGCTCTCGGCGATCGCGCGGAGGCTGACGGGCGGGTCGCTGGTGGCCGGCGTCGCCGCTCCGGTGCTGTGGCTGTGCAACGCGAATTTGTACATCCCAATGGCGTGGTCGTCGGCGTATAACCAGGTCCTTTGCGGGTTCTTCCTGCTGCTGGCGCTGTGGTTATGGATTCGCTACACCGACACCGAAGACGCCCGGTATTACTGGCTCCAGTTCGGCGTGTTTGTTCTGGGCTTCGGGGCGCTGGAAATCAATGTGGTTTATCCGGCGCTGGCGCTGTTATTTGCGGTGTGTTTCGGACGCAGCCAGTTCGCGATGCAGACGGTGCCAATGTTTGGCGTATCGACGATCTATGCCGTGGTGCACCGGCTGTCAGCTCCGGCGTCCCGCGATGATGTATACGGGATGTACTTCGACACCTCAGTGTTTCAAACCCTGTGGCAGTACCTGCGGCTCGCGATGGGGGCCGAGCGCTACGCCTCCTGGAAGCACTGGAATGTCCCGGCGTTCCAGGCGGCGGCGGCGATTGCCGGAGTCGCACTGCTGATTTTTGTCGTCTGGATGCTGATTCGTCGACAGTGGATGGCGGCATTCGGGCTCGGCTGGTTCCTGGTCGTGCTGGCCCCGGTGCTGCTGCTGAAGAATCACATAACGGATTACTACCTGTTTCTTCCGGTAATCGGGCTGGCGATGCTGGGCGGCTGGGGATTGTCACTGGCTTTTCAGCGGTCGCGGCTGGTGGGCGCGCTGGTGCTGGCGCTGACGCTGGTGTACGCGCTGCCGTCGGCGGTAATGGCTCGCGGGATGACGATTCGGTACTACATCGTGGCTCGGCGGGCGCGGGCGTTTGTGCGGAGCGTTGCGGCGGCCGACCGGCTGCACCCGCGGAAGACCATCGTGGTGCGCCACATGGACGACGATCTGTTCTGGGCTGCGTGGTGGGACGGTCCGTTCCGTCTGTTTGGGCGCTCGAAGATCTTCGTCGCCGCGGAAGACGAGCCGCACATCATCCCCGTGAAGGGCATGGACAAGCTCTCGCGCTTTTTCCTGTCGGAGCGCGAGCAGTTGGCGGGTCTGCAGGCGGGCAGTGTTGTGGTCTATGAGTTGCTTCCGGACGGGAAGCTGCGGAACGTCTCGGAGTTACGGCGCGAGGTTCTGGCGCGGGAAGAGGGGCTGAGCGTCCCCAGGTTCCTGAGCTTTGGGGCACCGGAATCCGCGGCGTTTCTTCGCGACGGGTGGTGGGAGCCGGAGAGCAATTTTCGCTGGTCATCGAGTCGCGCCGAGTTCACGATCCACGGGCCGTTGTCGGCTGGCGGAGAGTTGGCGATTTCCGGGATGTGCCCGGAGCAGCACATGGCGAAAGGTCCGCTCAAGGTCAGTGTGTCGGTGGAGGGTCAGCGGGTGGGCGGTTCGACGATTGGACCGGAGAACCTGAAGTTCGAGCTGCGGTATCCCCTGCCTGCGAGCCTCGCTGGTCGTCCTTCTGTTGTGGTGGCGATTGAGGTGGACCGAGTACTGCAAGTTCCCGGCGACCGGCGAACTCTGGGGCTCGCGGTCGGGACTGCGGAAGTGGTCCGTTAGCCGCGCGGGTTCCAGACTCGTGCGAGGCTCAGCCTGAAACCCTCGACTGGAGCTTCGGCGGCAACCGACTCGGGATCGACCAGGATTTCAGGCTCGAGGCCGGGACGGTAAATCTCAACGGCTCGACGCTGGGGATCGATCAACCACGCCAACTGGGTACCCTGGTCGACATACTCCTGCATCTTGCGGCGAAGCGGCGCAAGCCGGTCGCTGGCTGAACGAAGCTCAATGGCGAAATCAGGCGCGAGATGGGTGAAGAGCGCGTCATCGGGACCAGGCGCGTCGATTCGGGAATATGACACCCAGGCCGCATCTGGAGACCGTCGAGCTCCGTTCGGGAGTACGAACAATCCGTTCGAATCGTATACAGCACCTTGATTCAGGCGCTCAGCCCAGATGTGCAGACGAGCAATGATGTAGCTGTTTTGGTTACTGCTGGCGGAGCCCGCTGGAGGCATGATGAGGATGTCGCCTTCCGCAGTCATCTCGATGCGGTCATCGGGATACTTTTCGCAGAAGGCCAGGAACTGCTCGTCGGTCATAGGAGCCGGAGCAGTGAGCGTGATCGGCAGGTAGCTCTCCTCGATCTCGTAGACCATGTGCCTATGGTAGCTGAAAACGCAAAAAGAGGCGCCCGGCTAAAGATCGGGATCCCAGACCGGTCCAGTGTTACGCACGAACCCCCTCGGACGGACCTTCACCAGCCATCGATTCCTCATTTAGTTAGCGCGCGGAAGAATAGCCGTCGTTCCCATCCGGCGGCCACGTGCCGCACTCCATCAATGACAGCTCCGCCTCGGTGATGAGTCCCGGCGAAATATCGTGGCGGCCTCCATCGTACGGTGTTTCCAGCCATGCCGCGAGGATGTCGAGCGCCTCAAAAACCCCGATCGTCTTCCCGCCCAGGCACAGCACGTTCGAATTGTTGTGCGCGCGCGTCACTCGTCCGGCATAAGTTGCTGGAACACAGCGAAGCCCGGATGCCGGCATACCGGTTGGCGATGATACTCATCCCGATTCCCGTCGAACAATGAGGATTCCGCGCGAAGCCTCGCCTCGCTGGATGGCGTTGCATACCTTGGCCGCGTGATGAGGATAGCGCACGATCTCGCGCGAGTTGGAGCCAAAGTCCAATACTCGCATTCCCAGCTTCTCCAGTTCGGTCACGATCTCCAGTTTCAAATCGTACCCGCCGTGGTCGTTTCCAACAGCGATCGGCAGCTTGCTCATGACGGTGTTTCCTCTGTTGGCGTAATTGTCGGGATGAAGTAGATGAGGACAAGGAATGCGAGCGGGTGCAGCAGGCCGCTCACAGTGAACACGGGCGCATACGATCCCTGCGCCGCCAGCATCTGTCCGATGACGAGGTTGAACAGCAGCCCGCCGAGCGAACCCGCACACCCAACCAGCCCGGAAACAGTCGCCACCGAAGCGGCTGGGAAGATATCCGCGACAACGGTCTGTATCAGGCTCGACCAGCACTGATGGCCCAGCATCGCCAGTCCGAAGAACAAGAGCGCCGAAGACAGCGGGGCCTGGCTGATGAAGAGTGAGATCGGCATCACGGCCACGCTAAAGGCGAGCACGACCTTGCGGCTGCGATTCAGATCTTCTGTTCGTACCAGCAGCCAGGAACTGATCATCCCGCCAAACAGGCTCCCCGCCGCGGCGAACGCATATGGCACCCACGCATAGGCGCCAATTTCCTTCGTGTTCAATCCCCGTTCGTCGTTCAGATACCTGGGAAGCCAGAAGATGTAGAAGTACCAGGCCGCGTCGGAAAGAAACTTCGCGGTCACCAGGCCCACCGTCTCGCGCCGGCGAAGCAACTCGAACCACGTGGCGCGGCGTTCCGCGCTCACCTTACTTACGGTGTCCGGCCGGAACGTAAGCATCCAAAACGCCAGCCAGACAAAGCCCGCCGCGCCCGCGCTGAAGAACACCCAGCGCCATCCCCAGGACAACGCGATGGCCGCGATCAGCGGCGGCGCCACGATCGCGCCCAAACTGGAGCCTGTATTGAAGAGGCCAAATGCGAACGACCTCTCCTTCGGCGGAAAAGTTTCCGCCACCGCTTTCGCCGAGGCAGGGAAGCCGCCGCCCTCGCCCAGCCCGAGAAAGAATCGCGACCAGGCCAAACCGCCGACGCTCTGAGCGAACCCATGCGCGATCGTCGCCGCCGACCACCACGCAATGAAGACCGCGTAACCGGCCCTGGTTCCCAGCAGGTCGATGATGCGCCCGCCGATGGCGTACATCGCCGCGTAAGCAAGCAGGAACGCCGCCTGGATGCGCGCATAATCCTCAGGTGAAATCGGGAACTGCTTCTGCAACTCGCCAATCATGACAGGCAAACTCTGCCGGTCGAGATAGTTCAGCGCGGTTGCGGTCGCCAGCAGCAGCGCCACCAGCCAGCGGTATCGGGACTGCATCTTATTGCGGCAGTCGCTTGAGCGCTTCTTCCAGTACGTCGAAGCTTCGTTTGGTGTCCACGTGGTAGATACGCACGATCTCGCCGTTCTTGCGGGCGAAGTTGTAGTTCAATCCTTGATCCACGCCCGGTGCGATCACTCTCTCCCACTGCACTGCGGACGGATCGAGTACCGCGACGATGTCGCCCAGGTCAAAGAATCCCTTCGTCGGCACCATGAAGCCCTTGCTGATCTTCCGGCGCTCATGCAGATAGTTGCCCACCGGACCCAGCTTCGAATATCGCCTCTCGGTCTCCTCCATCGGAATGCGCAGGAACGTCCCCGTGTCGAACAGAATGAGCCGGCAGGGAAGCTCGAATAGCAGTCGCGCCGCCAGAATGTCGTTATAGGCGTTGAAATTCCACGCCCGCAACGGCCACTGCGTGCGCCCGTGCCACATCACAACCATCTTGCCGGCAATCGTCGGATCTTTCAGCAGCGCCGCTGCCGCGTTCGTCGCCGGACCCAGCGCGATCAACCACAGCGGATCCTCGGGCGTACTCGCGCGCGCCTTCTCGACAATGAAATCCACGCCCTCGCTCGACGGGATCAGATTCCGGTATTGAAACGGGTGGGCGCCCGCCTTCACCGGGAACTTGCCCGTCATTCTGGCGAGACGCAGCATGTTGTGCAACTCATCGACGGAGCGGCCAATCGCGCTCGCTCCACCTTGATCTCCGAAGTGCGCGCCAACGAATCCTTCGAGCTTGATTCGGTCCGGAAAACCCAGCGCCGCCGCCATCGCATACTGATCGTCAATCTCGGTTGCAATGTCTGTATCGATAATCGCGCGAATCGTCTGGGGCGGCGGCCATGGCGCGGTGGGACGCTCGGCGCCCCAGGCGGTCGTGGCAATCAGTGTGACCAGAAGAAAACGGTTCATATCAAATCTCCCCATCCGCTACTTCTTGCGCAGCCTCTTCAGCGCCTCTTCCAGCAACTGGAACGTCGGCTCGTTCTCGACATGATAGATGCGCACAATCTCGCCGTACGTGCGCGACATGTCATAGTTCAGCCCCTGGTCTACATGCGGCGCCTGTACGCGCTCCCACCGCACGGTGCTCGGGTCGATTAGCGCGGCGACATCGCCCAGATCGAAGAAGCCTTTCTGCGGCGTCATGTAGGCTGGCTTGCGCTTCCGGATCTCGTGCAGATACTCGCCAAGCGGGCCCAGTGGAGCATACCGCCGCGCCGTCTCCTCCATGGGAATGCGCAGATACGTACCCGTATCGAAAAGAACAAACCGGCACGGCAGTTCAAACAGGAAGCGCACCGCGCGAATGTCGTTGTAGGCGTTGAAATTCCAGGCGCGCAGCGGCCATTGCGTCCGCCCGTGCCAAAATACGATCATTTTGTCCGCAATCGAGGGGTCCTTTCGCAGCGCCGCCGCCGCATCGGTCGCCGGACCCAGCACGAGCAGCCATAACGGGTCTTGCGCAGTGCTAGCGCGCGCCTTCTCGATGATGAAGTCCACGCCCTCACTGCTCGGCGTGAGGTCCTGATACTGATAGGGGTGCGCGCCGCGCTTGATCGGATAGCGCCCCGCCTGGCCCGCTTTGGCCAGCACCCGCTCCAGTTCCTCCATCGACTTGTCTATTCCCTCCGCGCCGCCCGCATCGCCATAGTGCGCCGCCACGAAGCCCTCGATCTTCACCTTCTCCGGGAATCCGAGCGCCAGCGCAATGGCGTACTGGTCGTCCACCTCGTTGGCGACATCGGCGTCGATGATCATCCGCACTATCCCCAGGGGCGGCCACGTCGCGGTCGGACGCGTCTGCGCCAAAGCTCCAGACACGACTACAGTAAGTACACACAAAAATCGCAACATAAGATTGAACTTTTCTAGAATCCGTAGCGAAGGGCAAGTTGTACGACGCGAGCGGAATCGGTCGACAGAATGCGCCCAAAGTTTGCGTTGTTCCGCGTGCCGGTGGGGTTGCCCAGGTTCACGCGATTCGGCGCATTGAAGAACTCCGCGCGAACCGTAATGCGATGATTTTCGCGAACGGCGAAGTTTTTCATGAGCGTCGTGTCCCAGGTCATCGAACCCGGTCCGTAGAACAGGTTCCGTCCCGCCGTGCCGATGCTCCCGGTCACGGGCGCGGCGAAGGCGGCGGTATTGAAGTAGGCGGCGATGCGCTCGGCGCGCGACCGGTCCTGCGACAACACTGGGCTGCCCACCAGATCCGGCCGGTCCCCCGTCTTGCCGTCCAGATTCACGTCGTTCCCCGTGGTGACGTTCACCGGCGTTCCACTGCGGATCATCAGAATGCCGTTGGTCTGCCAGCCGCCCAACACCGTGCGGATCAACGCATGGCTTGACTTGAGTCCGGGCAGGTCCCATACGTAGGAGAACGCCATCGTGTGGCGGATGTCTGAACCGCTCACCGCCCGCTCCAGCCTCCGATTCAGCGAATCGACCAGCGAAACATCGGTCGGATTAAAGTTGTCGTCGGAGACCTCGTCGATGCTCTTGCCCAGCGTGTAGTTCATCAGCAACGAGAAGTTCCGGCTGAACCTGCGGTCCACGGTGATCTGCAGCGAATCGTAGTGCGCGTTGCTGGCCGATTCGAACTGCGAGATCTGCCCGTAAGTTCCCGGCAGAATCGGACGGCGCGCATTCACGTTAGCCGACGTAGCCCCCGGGCCGAAAATCGACTGATTGGCGTCGCGCGTATTCACCAGCTTGCGCGAAGTGTTGCCTACGTAGGCGGCCGTCACGCTCGTATTCCACGGCAACTGGTGCTGCAGCGCGAAGCTGTACTGCTGGATGTACGGCGTGGCGATCGATTCACTCATCCAGCTCAACGAGATTGGCCTGGTGAAGAACGGATTGCTCGGATCGACGGAGGCGGGAAACGGCGTGCCGCCAAACTGCGCGTATGGATTCACGAACGTGGAGATGCCGAACACCGTGATGTCGGTTTGAAACGGCTGCTGCTGCAGATAGGTCGCCGAATCCGCGAACGGCGTGGAGTAGAAGAGGCCATAACCCGCGCGCACCGCAGTGCGGCCCGATCCGGTCACGTCCCACGCCAGGCCGACGCGGGGAGCGAAGTTGTTCTTATCCAGCGGAGCCATTGAACGCGAAATGCCGGGATCGCCTTCAAATGCCATGCCCAGCGGCGCGCCTGGGATCACGGTCGACTGCACGCCCGGCCGGAACGTCTGCAGGTCTTTCAGCAAGCTGTAAAACCGTGGATACAGTTCATAGCGCACGCCGAGGTTCAAGGTGAGTTGCTTGTGAATGCGCCAGTCGTCCTGCACGAACGTCTGGGCATCCCACTTCCGGAACGCGCGGCGCGTTCCGTTGGTCTGCCGCAAACTCGTCGCCCGGCCCATCATGAAGTCGGCGAGCACGTTGCCCGTGGCCTCGCCGCCCACCGTCATAATGCCCGCGCCCGCCAGCGAGAGCAGCGCATTGTAGCGGTCGAAGGAGAAGTAGCCGCCCATCCTCAGACTGTGCGCGCCCTTTACCCAGGAAAGCGTATCGGTGACGATGAACGAATCGTCGCGCTGTCCCTGGTTGTCGTTCTCGGCGCCCATGCGCCAGCGTCCATTCAGCCGGATGTCGGGCGGGAACGGTTTGTGGAAACTCGCCGCCACGGGAATCTGGCTTCCAAACGAAGCCCAGGTCAGCTCGGTCAGCGGACGGTCGTCGTAACGGTTCCGCAGATAGGTAAATCGCGCTTCGTTGAGCGTCGTCGCCGACACAATCCATGTCTCCGTCAGAATCGCGTTGTACTGCCCGTAGCTTTCGCGATATTCGCCATAGCCGGGAATCTGCGTACTTCCGTTGAACGGCTTAAAGCGCGAGTTGCGCAGGTGAAAGAACGTACCCGCCAAACGGTGTGAGTCGTTGATCAGATAGTCGGTCTTGCTGGTGAACTGGTGCTGGTCAGCTGACGTGCCGCGCAGGGTCTCCAGCCGCCCGTCGGCCGTGTTGGGCAGCGGCACAACGTCGAGAATCTTCAGTGCCACCGGGTCCATCCGGGTTGTTGGAATCACGCCGCCGGCAAACGGCTGCTGCGTCAGCGGGTCGCGCACCGTGCCGAATTGCCCGCTCCGTTCGGCCGCCGTCGCCGGACGGCCGCTGTTCACGAACTGGCTGGAGCGTATCCGCAGGCTTTCCCACGCTCCGAACTGCAGCAGCTTGTTCTTCCTGATCGGCGCGCCCAGAGCGGCACCATACTGGTTCTGCCGCAGCGGCGGCACGGTCGGCACAAAGAAACTCCTCGCGTCCAGCTTGTTGTTGCGCAGATATTCATACGCGGAACCGTGCCACTCGTTCGTCCCCGAACGCGTCACCACGCTCACTACAGCGCCCGACGAGCGGCCATACTCGGCGTTGTAGTTGCTCGTCACCACTTTCACTTCCTGCACCGCTTCCGGATTGGGTGCCGCGTTGCCGCCGTTGCGCCAGTGGCTGTTATTCATCCCGCCGTCCATCAGGAACGTACTGTGGCGCGAACGGCTTCCGTTTACGCGCAGTGTGTTGCCGTCGCGCGTCGAAATCGTCTGCGCTCCCACCGACGTCACGCCCGGAATCAGCGATGCAAGGCTATAGACGTTTCTTCCACTGAGCGGCAACTCCCGCACCCGGCGCGAGTCCACCAGGCTTCCCAGTTGCACTTGCCGCGTGTCCACCTGCGGCGCATCGCCCGTAATCTCCACGCTTTGCGTTACCTCGCCCAGCGAAAGCATCACGTCCACTCGCGCGTTGCGGTTCACATCCAGTTGAATGCCGTCCCGCCGGAATGCCTTGAATCCATCGGCCCGTACTTCCACGCGCCATGAGCCCACCGGCAGATTCGAAATCAGATAGTAGCCGGACTCGTCAGTTCGCGTCGTTCGCGTCTCGCCGGTCTGCGCCTGCAATGCCGTCACGGTCAGATTCGGCATTGGCACACCACTCGGATCGGACACGCTTCCCAGAATGTTGGCGGTGGAGGTCTGCCCCTGTAGTCCCACGGCCGCTACCGACAACACGCTCACCAGGCGCGCGAAGACAAACCATGTCTTCATATGATCCCCCTGCCGTCTCAATTTCTGTCGGTTGAACCGATTCACTGACGCTGCACGATTCTTTCACCACAAAACATTGCTGTCAAGTAGAAAGTTTAAGTTATATAAATGAACCGGTTCATTCACCGAGTTGAACAGCTGATCACGGGGTCCCTGGCGCCGCCGTTGACTCCCGCACAATCAACTCCGGCTCCAATATTTTCACCCGCGGCTCCCACGCCGTCTCGACGTTCTTTGAACTGGCTTCCACAATGCGCTCGATCAACAGCTCCGTGCCCAGGTAGCCCATCTCATAGGCCGGCTGCGAAATGACCGTCAAACTCGGCCGGAAAATATCAGCGCCCGGATAGTCGTCAAATACGGCCAGCGAAATCTGCTGTGGGCAGTTGAGCCCTAACTCCTGAATCGCCTTCAGCACCCCCAACCCCATCATCCCGTTGGCGGCAAATATCGCCGTCGGCGGACTCCCGGAGAGCAGCAGGTCCTTCGCCAGCCGGTGCCCAGACTCCATCCGGAAATTCCCCTGCCGCTCCAGGTCGGCATGAGTCTCGATGCCGCATTCGGCCAGGGCTCCGCGATAGCCCGCGGTCCGATCGCTTGAATTCTGCAACCCGGCCGGACCCAGGATCGCTCCGATCCGCCGGTGCCCCATCAAGTGCAAATGGCGCACGATCAGCCTCGCGCCCTTCTCGTGATTCGCCAACACCGCGTCGCATCGAAACCCTTGCGGAATACGGTCCAGACACACCATGGAAAGGCCGCTTTTCCGGGCATCCTCCAGGTGCTCGATGCTGCCGCCCGGGTTGGGGCTCGCCACCAACAGCACCCCGTCCGCCTCCCGCGAGCGCAGCACCGAAATGCAGTTCCGCTCCCGGTCCAGCCGGTTGTCCGTATTGAATACGGACAGCGTGAAACCTCTGAGCAGCGCCGCGTCTTCGGCCCCGCGCACAAGCAGGGGGAAGAAAGGATTCGTGATATCGGTAATCACAATCCCGATCGTCTTGGTCTGCCGCGACGCCAAACTCCGCGCGATGTGGCTTGGATGATAATCCAGCTCGCAGATGGCCCGCTCCACGCGCTCGCGCAACTCGGCGCTTACCCCGCGCGCGTTGCTCAATACGTTGGAGACGGTTCCAACCGAAACCCTGGCCTTCGCCGCTACATGGCGAATCGTAGCCATCGCCGCGTCCTCCCGGCCTCCGCAGTCTGCCTCGTGCAGCCCCGGTTGCGTCCGTTATTCATGCACTAGCAGCGTAGCAAGTACCGTGTTCCTCGCTCACGCCGCCCGTCCGCAGCTGCCAGTCAGTCCCCATCACCGGGGTGTACAACCTGGCTCTGTTCACGGGTAGCGCTGCCAGGGGCGCGATGCCGGGATTACATAGTCTGGGCGATAAGAGGTGGTTCTGTCCGAGGCTGTCTGTTGCAGGATGGGGACGAGCTTACGCTTGTCACACACTCCTTGACCAGAAAGGCAGCCTCGTACAGGAAGAGCTGAAAGCTATTGGCAAGCGTCGCAGGATACTAAACGCATCATTCTCACGCATGCTCACCAGCACGTGGGCGGACTGAAAGCACTGAAGGACCAGACGGGCGCGCGGGTATATTGCCACGACTGGGAGGCCGCTATTCCGCGGCAAGAAGAAGGTCCAGGTTCCGAAATCGACGACGCTGATTCCGTGGCCGGAGCTGTTCGGATGGCCGCCGATTAGCTGGATGACCGGCAGAATCGCGTTTCGGTGGAAAGCTCTGCGACGTGGTGGATGCCGAGGTAGTGTGCGTTGGCCACGGGATCCGATCACAAAGGAGGGAGCCATGATGATGCGGAAACTGGTGGCGGCCGCCAGTAAGATGTAAATCGCGCTGCGGCTGCCCTGATATCCTGGCAGTCACGTCTGCTTTCCCCGACCAACACGTGTTCGGCGCGCCTGCGATCACATGCGAGTGATCCCGGTGGCTGGCACGACAGCATGTCACTGAACCTAAGCGGAGCCCACGGCCCATTCTTCACTGGGAATGTTGTGGTTTTGCGGGAAAACTCAGGTCGCCCGGGGTTGGCGAGGTTCCCGGTGGAGAGAAGATCAGGCAGACGCTGGAGGTTGTTTGGAAACTCAGTTCCCTGCCCGCGAGTCTGGTGTCACACGGAGCGACCACTTCCTGCGTGAGTCGATGCCATTGGAGGCGAACATGACGGGGTGTTCTGGGCGCTGACGTCGAGGATGATCGCGAAGGCGTTATCTTTGGTGTACTTGTCGAGCACGGCGAGCACTTTACCGCCGAGTTCGTTAGACGGCCCTGTTCCTGATCGAGTTCCGCCTGAGCTATTAGTCGCCGGAAGTGAGCCTGCGTCACAATAGCCGGACGGTGACCTACCTCCCCAGCCCTCCAGTCTGCACAAACGCGACCTGCTGTTAGTTAGTTCCCCGCCGCGGACAAGCCACGGGCACTCTCCGTGCGGGGCCGCAGTTCGGCGGCCTTCGCCTGGTAGGCTCGGGCGGACTCCGTATCCTTCAGCGCCAGAGAAATTTCGGCGGCATGCCGGAACAGTTCGGCGTCCTTCACACCGACGGACAACGCGCGTTGCATCTGCTTTCTCGCTTGGCTGTGTTGCGCGGCTGCGTGGAGCGCCCAGGCGTACGCAGCGAGAGTGTGGAAGTCCTGCCTGCGAGTCAGCTCGAGCCGCGCGACTTTCAGAGCTTCCTGCGGCCTGCGGGCGTAATCGACGTAGTAAGCGATTAGCTCGTGATTGGCGTTGTCGGCCTGGTCCTTCTCCGCGAGGGCGGACCGTTCGAACGCGGCAAACGCCTCCCTGGCTTCCTGGCGATTGCCGGCGAGCCACAGGCTCTGGGCGAGCGTGAAGCGGTTCTCCGCATGCGGCGCGGACTCGATCCGCTTCCGCTCGAGCGTGACGGCTTCGGGGTAGCGCTTCTGCGCTCGGCGAATTCTGGCCAGTTCCCCAAGGGCGTAGTGGTAATCGGGGTACATCTCGAGCGCCTGGCGTGCAAGCCGTTCCGCATCGTCGACGGCTCCCTGGGCGAGTCGCAGATGGGCCATTTGCACGACGATCCACGCGCGGTTCTCCGACTCGGCCGCGCCGAGCTGGAGCGAGGCCATCTGAAGGAGCTCGAGGGCGCCTTCGGGGTCGCCGAAGATCTCCCGAAGGTGTGCCGCGCGGGTGAGGGCCGGGGTGTTGCCAGGGCGCAGATCCAGCATCCACTGGGTGGCGTGCTCGGCGTCTTTGTAGTTGCCCAACTCGGTGTTGGCGTCGGAGAGGAAGCCGTACACCATCAGGTCGTCCCCGGAACGCTTGCTGAGTTCCTTCGCCAGCCCGAGGGCCTGGGCGAACTCATGTTTGCCCAGCAGGATCCAGCACTGAGATTTCAGCACGGCGAAGCTCGTCTTGTCGACGGCGAACCCCTGGTCGACGGCGCGCAGTCCTTCGTCGTAGAAGGCGGTGTTCGAGGTTTCGCGGGCCCGCATGGAGAGCGCCAGGGCGAGGTTTGCCCAGGCTTCAGCGAATTTGGGATTCTTTGCGATGGCGGCTTTCGCGGTCGCGATCTTCTTTTCGGCCGGGCTCTGCAGGGAGGTGTCGGCGGCCGCGAGGTTGGCGCGCGTTTGCGCCAACAGGCTGACGCCGAGCATTCCAGTGATAAAAAAAAGGCGCATTGTTTCTCCTCGGGAATCGGAAAGCGGCTGGCCGGGGAGCGGTCAGCCGCGCGGTGTCAGTTACTGGACGCAGGCCGGACCGGCGCCTTGCGTGCACCCGATCTCGCCCGGATCGATGTGGCGGCGGTCACGTCCGCTGTGCGCGTAGCCGAGGTACGGGAAGACCTCCTGCGTTGGCACATCGTTAACGTTGACGGCATCGCCGAGCCGGTTGTTCGGCGCTTTGTTAAAGGCCGGGACAAGAACGCCGGCGACGACGCGGGAAGCGATGTCAGTAACGTCGTCCGAGATCCGACGCCCGTTCGGGAAGCCGGCCAGATCACCGCCAAGCACACCGAGACGGCTTCGGGAAGCAGCGGAAGTCGCAGGTACTCCGGTGTTGAGACGAAGAAGATCCGCCACGGGGCCGGTGGGTGTTCCTGGAGCGGCGATGGGTGGCAAATATTGCGCCAGAAGCAGGAGGTCGTTGCGCGGCGGCGGCGGAATATCGATTCCGAAGGCCGCGTTGAAAACTCGCGCGAGTAGCGGATCGAGGATCATAGAGGCAAACTGAGCGTCGTCTTTGGGCTGGCTCATGCTCCAGCGATCCTTGAACCCGGTTCCGATGAGAAGTTCATTGACCAGAGGATTCCCCATGCGCTGAACCTGGGAAAATGACCCTGAATCGACGGCGGGAAGCGGGGCGCGCCGGACGGTGAGCCGGGCGCGAGAGGTGGTTGCGAACACGCCGATGGTAGCCGCGGGGCTGGTGGCGGGTAACTTCGAACCGGTGCTGGTGAGCATGGCGATGGGTACTTCGATCGCGATGGTGTTCACGTTGAAGCCGGAGAGGTTGTCCGATGCGAGGTTCGACGCAGCAGCGTCCTGTGCCGGGGACAGCACGCCGTTGCCGGCACCCGGTCGGAAGTTGAGGGTGTCGAAGATAGCGCCTACGTCGATCCAGAAGGGATCGTCCGCGGTGCCGACGAACGTGCGGACTCCGTTAGAAAGTGTGTAGATGCCCTGGTTGGCCAGCGCCGGGTAGTTCGGCATGGTTTTGAAGCCCACGTTGCTGGGGACGGCGAACAGCGGCTGACCGGTCGAGTTCGTCAGTTCCGTGCGGACACCGCCCTTGATCATTGCGACCGTGTACGTCTGACGGAGGGAGAATCCGGCTGAACCCGGGCCGTCGAGGGCTGTGATGGCCGGTGGGATGATCGGGTTGGGTACCGCGGGAGCGGGCGCGTTGGCCGGTGCGTTGACTCCCGAGCCGGCTCCTACGAATCCCGTGAAGACGCCAGGCGCACGGATCTCAGTCTGGAAGCGGACTTCGAAGACGACGTCCTCAACCGCATCGTTGTTGTTGTCGATGCGAAGCGCGTAGAGGATGTTCGGGTCGAAGGGGAAATAGTTTGGCCCGTTCGATGGCTCCAGAAGCGGGTCCACGTCCATAATGAGGGTGACTTTGTTCGGATCGTTGTAGCTGACGAACGCGAACACGTCGGTGATATCCGCCTTCTGGTCGAGGGCGGTAATCGGCGCCTCGCGATGGCTGGCGGCGAACGACGAAGGGGGGGCGACGAGCAGTATGGCGAGCGTCGTCGCAATGGCGGAGTGAATATTCTTCATTTGGCTGTTTCCTGAACGGGTTGTGGTGGTTTGGTCCCGCGGATGCGTGGGATGAGTACGAAGCCCAGCAGCGCGGTCGCGAGGAGTCCCCATGTTCCAGGCTCCGGAATGGCGGCGTCCGCCGCGGGAGCTGTAAACCGGTCCATGACGACGCCGGCGGATGCCGTTCCGCCTCCCCCTGCATCCAGGGTGAGGTCGTGAACGATGCTCAGCATGCCGACCGCGGGAAATGTCTTCTGGTCAGATCCTGAATTCAGAACGAGAAGAGTGTCGGAGTTCGCGCAACCCGTCACGTCGTTCGGGGTGAATGTGCCTCCTTTGCAGAAATTCTGGATATCGGTAATGAATCCGGCGCCGGTTGTACTCGTGCCGGAGAGGCTGATCATGCTGCTGGTGATGCCGGGTGTGGATACCACCATGTAGCCGATGAGCGCTTCACGGAGTTCGCCGGCAGTGGCTGTATCGTTTAGTGAAAAATCGAGCCCGAAAACATTGCCCGACTGAAAGGGGCTCACCATAATGGAAGCCGCGGGTATTCCTGTCGCTCCCGTGATTGGCGGGAGTGTGGTAAAGCCGGAGAACGTTGCTGTCCCAACATCACAGCCTCCCGCACCCAGACTGATGTAGCCGCCGAGTGTGTTGGACAGACACACTGGACCTGCGAAGGCCGAGCTGCCCGCAAGCGCGCTCAGAGCCAAAATAAATCGAAAAGATTTCAAAGAGGTACCTCCGAAAGAACGAATTACCAGCGGTGAATTGGTTCGCTGACAGCACCGGCGTATCGAAGACAACCGGCAATGCGCCTGATACACCGACTGCACGGGTTAGAGGCAGAGTCGCTCCTGGTTTACCTGAAAATCAGTTAAATAACGGCTATCGCCGTTGATCTATTTTCAGTGCGCCGGCATGTTCCGACCGGCACCTGGGCGCTCACTGTTCGTGATATCGCGAGACCATAATCGTGAACCGGATCGGTTTATTAGCGGGGCGAGATCCTCCGGCCTGGATTCGAGAACACCAGCGAAACAGTTCGCCGTCCTGCCGTACACGGAATCGCATGCTCATCTCGTTCGGAGGTCAGGGATAGATGTGAAGATTCCCCGGTCAATGGAACTGGGCTGCCGCCTTCCTCAGGAAAACGAGACCGAATCCGCAGGCAGGACAGGAGCGGATCGAGTACCTCGAGAAGAAGATCCACACCAGGATTTGGTGAAATCTGACCCGGGCGCGGAAGGACGCCCGTACTCCATTTCCCGCCGAACAGCACGTCGTATTCAAACCGATATAATTGCGCTCGCAAGCGTCTACTGCCGAGGAGAGTGAAGTTGGAACTCCTGGCTGCCGCAACAACGGCCGAGGCCACAGGGCGCAGGGCGCCCATCCTGACGACGACCGGAGGCAGTGGAAGGCCGGCAGTACTGTGTAGCAAACAGCTCTAATCTCCACGCTTTGCGCAGCCTTCGACACCTCACAATTGTCTGCGGAGAGTCATCAGAAGTTGAACCCGACGATGACGCGCAAACTGGGTGCAGGATCCGCATAGACGCTGGTTTTCAGTTCCATAAACATCCCGTTTCGGTTCTGAATTCCACCAAAGATATTCAGGCTCACATCGGTGTCCAGATCATCGAAGTCGACGTTCCGGTCTTTGCGGGTTAAGCCCTGCTTGACGAAGTTGACTCCGGGGCCAGCTCCTGCATAGGCTCCCCAACGGGCCTGTCGAGAGGAGACGGGCAGGCGGTACAGCGCTTCGAAGTTCAGAGCGAACAACGTTGAAAGTTCCCCAAATGCAAACTCGATATTTGGTCGGAAGATGACGTTACTGGAAAGGCCCGTTGCAATCTGCGCATGCGCCCCGAGCAGCACCAGCTCAGGATCCAGAGCAAGCCCAGTCCTTACACCGACCTGGAATCGTCGAATTTGTCGCTGAATGCTCCGTTCAAGGTCGCGGACCGCCGGCGGAGCCACTTCGTCGGAACCAGTGATGATCGGGTCCTGACCCGCGCCTGTGGCTCCTCTCCGGCCTCCCGCCTGCGTGGCCGCGGTTGACGGCGCACTCAGCACAGAGACGTTGCGCGCGACGCGAACACCGGCCTCATCGCCCGGCACGGAGGTAACCCGCACCCGCGAACCCGTCACAATCGTTCGGGGTCTCGTCGACGTTCGGTCAAAGACGAAGAGTTGGTATCCGCCCGTTTCAGTCCGGACAACCATGGTGGCGGGCGACGAAGAAGTTACTACCCCCGTCGCGGTCATTTCGTCGCTTTCCTGACCGGAACCACCGCTGCTTTGCGCAGCAAGTGCCAGCGGGAACACACAAAGAGTCAGCACCAAAAGAAGCAATGCTCCTGGGTACTTTCCATACCGGCTTTTAGAAATGTTCATGAAGTTTCTCCTCCGCGGTGAGGGCTGACGGGGCGTACTTAATCAATGCAGAACACGATTGAATACTTACTCATCGCCCTGAATGGCCGCTACGACATATACGTGCAGAAGGGACACAATAAGACACATTTACCTGTGTATTTTGCATGTGGCGTGAGTTAGAACCGAATGATATAAGAAGCCGCGCCCGGAGGGCTCGCATTAGAGGAGAAGAGTGCCGCAAGTAGCTCAGGTGACTCGCGGAAGTAGGTTTCATTTACGTCCGGCGAGTCACTCGGCGTCGCGGCAGCTAACGCTGAATCGTTGGCTCGCTTGAGTCGGATCGACTCCGACTTTCCGCCTGAAACGATTGAAGCAATCTCGATTTCGAGGGTGCTGCCGTCGTCAACGGTGCGAAAACGCCTTCTCTCAACTTTGGTGCCCTGTTTTTCCCACCACGTTCGCGCTGTAGTTTTAAAGCACTGCTGTCCAAATTAGCTGGGATCTGGTTGTGGGCGCGTTGATATGGCAAGACATAGGTGGGGCGCCGGACTGATAAGCAAAAGCAGGCATGAGCACCTCAGACGGGAGAACGCTTCCCAGGAAGTTCTTTCCCGGCGGGCAGCCCCTTCTGTATGGGTCAACTACTTCCTCTGGCGTATTTGCCTCAGGAATTTAGGTACGCGGCGCCCAGTTAGTTAGTTAGCCCCGCAGGTTCCAGACTCGCGCGAGGTTCAGCCTGAAACCCTCGACTGGCCCTTCGCCTGCAACCGACTGAGGGTCGACCAGGATTTCCGGCTCCCGATCCGGGCGGTAGATCTCCACCGTTCGGCGCTGTGGATCAATCAACCATCCAAGTTGAGCGCCGTTAGCAATATACTCCAGCATCTTGCGACGCAGGGCTGGCAGTCGATCACTCGGTGAACGAAGTTCAATCGCGAAGTCAGGTACGAGGTGAGCAAATCCCCGGGTAGCGCCTGGACCGAGACCGTCGATCCGTTCGAATCTGGTCCACGAAGCATCGGGGGAGCGCCGGGCGCCATTCGGAAGAACGAATCCGGTAGATGAATCCGTGGCCGCGCCACGTCCATCGGCATCGGCCCACGCAATCAACTGCATGGAGATGCGATTGTTTTGAAGACCGCTGTCGAATCCAGCAGGAGGCATGATGAGGATGTCGCCTTCCGCGGTCATCTCGATGCGGTCATCGGGATACTTCTCGCAGAAAGCCAGGAACTGCTCGTCGGTCATGGGAGCCGGAGCAGTGAGCGTGATGGGAAGATAGCTCTCCTCGATCTCGTAGACCATGTGCCTATAGTAGCTGAAACGCAAAAAGGCGCCCCGACGGGGACGCCCCTTTTTCAAAACGAACCGAAGCTATTTGGCGCCGGCAGGCCTGGGAGCAGCGGGCTTGATGGCGGCGGGTTTCGTCGCTGCCGGAGCGGCTGCGGGAGGAGCGGCGGACGACGCACCGGGAGCATTCTTGTCATACAGCGCGACCACTTCCTGCGTCACGTCGATGCCATTGGCGGCGAACATGACCGGAGTATTCTGGGCGCTGACGTCGAGGATGATCGCGAAGGCGTTATCCTTGGCGTACTTGTCGAGCACGGCGAGCACCTTGCCGCCCAGTTCGTTCAGCAAACGACCCTGTTCCTGATCGAGTTCCGCCTGAGCGTCTTCCACCTGGCGGTTGAAGCTCTTGGTCTTGGCGTCAATGTCGCGCATCAGACCGTTCTTCTGATCTTCGCTGCCGACGCTGCTGAGCTTGCCGAGCTTGTCTTTCAGCCCGTTGATATCAAGCTGAAGCTTTTCAAGGTCCCGCTTCTTTGGCGCGGACTTGGCTTCGAGGTCCTTCGCGGCTGCCTGCCCTTCCCTGGTGCCGATGATCGCGGCCTGGATGTTGATGATGCCGACCTTTGTGGGCGTCTGTGCGAGCGCAAACAGCGAGGACGACAGGAGCACAGCTCCGGTAACCAAAATATTCTTCACGTTTTCAAGACTCCTGGAGAATGTCCGATGTTATCACAGGCCATACAGGTTAGAATGTACGCCCGATAGAGAAGCGGAACGTGCTTCGCTTCTCGAAGAAAGGCGAGGGCTGCCCGAATGAAGCCACCGAATTGGCGAACGTTGCCTGGTTGGGAAACACGGAACGGTCGAGCACAATGGGCGGCTGCAGGAAGGTTTGCGTAATGTTGGGGTTGTAAGCCCAGTAGAAGCGGAACGGCGCGTTGACCACTGGCATCATGATCTGCAGTTCGAGACCGGTGGATGTTCGAACATCCTGCGTGCCCGCCGCGATGCGTGCCCTTCCGTCAAATCCTGCCGACGGAAACTGCGCGTTCAGGTCACTGACGCGGCCTGGGTTGAGCCCAAGCTGGCCGGGTCTGGAGACCTTGTTGAGACCTGCGTCGAAGAAGCCTGCGAGGATTACCGGGCCAAAGATCGGAATTCTGTATTCCAGGTTAACGACGCCCTGTGTATCGCCGCCGGGGAAGATGAGCTGGTAGATCGGAATCGTCATGGTGATCGCTTCCGCCGATTCCACGCCATCCCTGATTACCTTCTGAATTCGCTGCGATCCGTCGCTGTTCAGCACGGGAACCTCCGTCGAGCTGGGGATATAAGCCAGCGGGCTGATGCCCCAGATGTTGAAGCCGCGGACGTCCATTTCGCCGCCCATGTAGAAGCGGTTGAACGGCGGTGCCGACTTGCCGCCGTAGCCGCTCACGAAACGGCCGAGGAAGCGGCTTCCGATTACATGCCCTTTGGCAAAACCTCGCCGGAAGTACTTGGCTTCAATCGTGGGCTCGATCATGTTCACGTTGCCCTTGAGGAAGCTGCCGGCGAAGGTGGTCGACATGAACAGCGACTTACCACGAGAAGGCGTGATGGGATGGTCGATCGTGTTGTAGCTGAACGACGGAACGATCTTGCTGGTCTGGATGCCTTCGAGCGAGTTGGGTCCGTTGAGACCCTGGAAGTTGATGAAGTCGAAGTACGTCTTGGCCGAATCGGTCAGCGTACTGATGCTCGACGTGTCGAAGCCGTAGCTCAGGCCGAATCGGGCAAAGCTCAGCTTCTTCATCGGATAGCTGAGAAACGTAGTGAAGCCGTAGCCGTTGCTTACGTAGTTCAGCAGGTTGTTGGCGCCGAGTTGCTGGTACAGCGGAATCAGGTTCCGGCCGGAGAACAGCGAGACTTCGCGAGCCTGATCGTAGTTGAAGCGATTGGTGTAAACCGTCCAGCCCACCGACATTGGGCGGTCGAGGAAGTACGGTTCGGTAAAGCCGAATGTCACGCTGCGGATACGGTCGCCAATCTGCGAATCGAGGCTGAGCGTTTCGCCGAGGCCGAGGAAGTTGTTCGTCGAGTAGGAGAACCCGATAAAGCTTCCAGCGATACCCGACACGCCGCCGTTCAGCTGAATGGAGTTCTTGCCGCGCTCTTTCACCTTGAGAGTGATGTCGACGGTGCTGGACTTGGGGTCACGCGTGATGGTGGCCGCTTCCTCTGCCTTGAGCTGCTCAAAGTAGCCGAGCTGGTTCAGGCGGAGAACCGAAATTTCCCACATGCGCGTGTTGTAGATTTGACCTTCATCAATCAGGATTTCGCGTCGGATGACCTTGTCGCGGGTCGTCGTGTTGCCGGAGAAATCGATGCGGCGGACAAAGAACTGCTTGCCTTCATCAATGTTGAAGGTGAGGTCGATCGTACTAGTTCCGGGCTGCGGCACCGGTTCGGGTTCCGGCACCATGTCGATGAAGCCGAACTCGCCGTACAGCTTGCGGAGATTCTCCATGCCTTTGCGAAGCTTGCCGGTGGAGAAGATATCGCCTTCCGCCATCTGAAACAGCGGAGTCATCAGCGCGTCGGGCGTCTTGAAGAGCTTCACACCGACAAAGTTGATCTTGCTCAGCCGGAAGAGCTTTCCTTCTTCCACCTGGACTTTGATGTCGGCGCGTTTACCCGGCTTGTTGGGCTTGAAGAACGGGATCCTTACGCCGCCCTTGTCGCCGCCGACGTCGCGGATGGTGACGTTGGAATCGATCACGCGAGCGGTGAAGTATCCGCTTTCCTGATAGAAGTTGCGGATCATCTCCTCGTCGATATCGAGCTTGCTGCGGTCGAAGCTCTTGGCGAAGAGGTTCTCAAACAGGATGGAGTGCGGCAGGCCGACTGGTCGCAGGTTCCTCATGGCGCGGCGAACCACGCGGTCTGTGAAGACGGTGTTGCCTTCAAACTCGATTTCGCCGACCTTCACCTTGGGACCTTCGGCGACCTTGAACACGACTTCGAGAGAAGACGGCGGGATCTGGCGAATTTCCGGGCTGACGGTGGCGAACTGACGGCCGCGTTCGGAGAGGAACTCGCGGAGCACGTTGGCAGCGCGCTGCACCTTGTTCGGGTCGTACTGCTGTTCCACCGAAAGGCCGACTTTGCGCTCTTTGAAGCGGTCGAGGATTTCCGAGACAGTGACGCTTTTGGCGCCGTCGTACTTGATGGATCGAACGACGCGCCGTTCGGTGACCATGAAGCGGATCATCCAGCCGCCGTTGGGGCCAGCTTCGCGTTCCAGCTTCAGGTCGTCAAAATAGCCGGTGTTCCAGAGCGCCATAAAGTCGCGCTGCAGGGTTTCTTCGTCGTACTTGTCGCCCTTTCGGGTAACGATGCGGGCACGCAGGGTTTCCTGCGGAACTCGGCGGGAACCGCGGAATTCAACGCCTTCCACGATATTTTCGGGAGCGACTTCGGGAGTGGTGGTCGGAGCGGACGGCGCGCCAGGATTGGCTGGCTGCGGTACCGCGGGCTTCGGAGCTGCTGGCTGCGGCGCAGGCGTCTCCTGCGGGGCGGTGGGAACAGCCTCGAAGGGGTTCTGCGACTTAGACGGCTGAGGCCTGGGAGCGTCAGGCTTCGCCGGCGCAGGCGTCTGTGGATTGTTCTGAGCCCAGGCGGAAAGACACGACAAAAGTAGTATCAGGGCTGTCAGGCATCGAAGCCTGTGGAACATCATGCTGGGGCGAATTCCTTTCCACTCTGCGACTCTCACCAGACGTAAGCCGACCGGGGCGGGCTCCGGCTAACGAACAGGTGACAGGATCAATGTCTATTCTAACCGATGGATTCGCCGAATCGAACTGACGGGTACAAACTTGTTGCAACTATTGTTGTTGCGGGCCAATTTGGCACGCGTGTCAGGGATTTGTCACAGGCACCGAAAGGGTGTTCGAAACGGCCTCTCCCACCCGCACAGACACGTCGGTGAGGGGCCCGGAAACGTCGAACGGGAGGCGAAACCGGGTACGCACGCGGCCGCTGGTTCCAGGCTCGGCGAGACTCGATTCGGGCGGGATCGTGACGCTTCCGACCTGAATGAACACGGGGTCCGCTACAGGGTTTCGGGGATTTTCCGGCACCGCAAAGCCATCCACCACCGGCAGGAGAAGAGGACCGAATCCGGTTCCTGAAACGCTCAGGCGTTCGCCAGCCCTGGCCGGGTTCTCCAGAGTAACGGCCGATCCATCCTCATGGATGAGGCTGTCCGGGAACAGAGCCGGAGCGTTCCGCGCAATCGGGAAATCCGTCGACACCTCCTGGCCGAGCGATCCGCGGCAGGTGAGCCGAGCTTCACCCAGGGCAAGATCAGACGGCAGCAGCGCAACGATCGAGTCCGGAGCAACCGACACCAGAGACAGCAGCCGGTCTCCGACCATCACCACAATGCCACCCAGCGTCTGGACCAGCGGGCTGCGGGATCCCAGCTCTTCGGCCGCGGCGAGACTGGCCCCCGAAATCCGAATCAGCGACCCGGGAGCGACAGCACCCACGGGCGTCGGACCAGGAGCGGGAGTCACGGCGGTCGACGGCAGATACGGGTGACGTTCCAGCCGGGCCATGGCAGACCGCGGGCCTGACATCGCCAGGACACCCTGAGGCCAGGTGCCCGTGAGGTCACCTTCCCAGCGGCGGAACCTGAAACCAGGCCGGGGATCGAGCGCGACCTCGACCGAGGTGCCCGCCTGATAGAAGCCGTCAGCCGATGCCGGGGACAGTGCGACATCGGCCGAGGCTGGTGGATCCGCCTGAATCGTCAAACGATTCGCCCGCTGCCAGGCGGCGCGGAGGGTGAGGTCGGAGGTGAGAATCACCACCCGGTCAGCGGCGGCCGAATCGCTCCAGCCACTAAACTCGAGGCGCGAGGCGTCGTCAATCGCGAGCACACGGGGCGCCGAGACGCGAATCTTTGTACCCTCCGGCTGATCCACACGGCAGGGCGTGGCGCAGGGAACACCATCGACATCGACGCGGATGCCCGGCAGGTTGGACTGAATCTCAAGACGCGGCACCGCATCGTACGCCGCCGTCCATGACAGATTGCCTGTGTCGATATCGGTCTGGCTAACCGTGAACTGATGCGCGGCGGCGGTGGAGTGTTTCCAGGCCCGGAACTTCCAGCGGCGGCCGTTGGAATCGAGCTGCTCCACCGGCGCGCTGAAGCTGTGGCTGGACCCCAGGCCCCACACGAATCCGTAGTTCGGCCAGTTCTCGCGCCCGTCGATGTTGAGCCGCAACCCGCGCGGCTCGGTAAGAAAAGTCGCCGTCACGCCCCGGACGAACCTGGCGGTCAGCACGTCGACGGTGCTGGTGTTGGAGTCCGCCGTGAACTGACCGTCCTGCTTCAGACCGTTGCTCCACTCGGAGAACACCCAGTTTTTCCCGCCATTCAGTTGCGGCGACGGTGCGCCGATCACGTGACGGGAATTGGGTGCAAAGTCGAGCAGGCCGGGGATGGGCGCGAGTTCATTGTTCGACACAGGGTCGACGGTGGAAATTTCGGCGCGGTCAATTCGAACCTTGAGCGTCGGCGGATCCGTGTAAAAGCGAACGCGCTTGGCGGGGACAAAGCGCACCAGCAGATTCGCCGGACCGCTGACTGTCACTTTGGCGAGGCTTGGCAGTGGGGTGCCGCTGTAACTCCAGCCGTCGAACGCATATCCGGCCATCGGCAACGCGTTCACTTCGAACACGCCCGGAGTAGACCACGCGACGCCGCTGTAGTCGAAGCATAGTGAGCCAAAAAACACGACGCCAATGCTTTCACCGATGCCCGGCGTGGTGAACGGGCGGTTAGCTTTGGCCTGACATTCGCCGGTGGGGCCTCCGAACGAACCGTCGAACTGGCTGACCGAAATCGCATACTCGACGCTGAACTGCGCAACAAGCGCACTGGAAGTACCATCCACGGTAATGGACTGCGTCCACACCTGACCGCCCACCGGCGTGCTTCTGTCGTTAATCCAGCCGCTGAAGGTGTAGCGAGTACGGCAGTCTGGTTCGTATTGAATTGGGGTATTGGGCGCGACAGGGCAGGCCGGGTTTCCAGTCTCCCGAGACATGCTGCCAGCCACAATGCTGATGACGTGCTTGCTGCCCCGTGGCCACAGAAATGTGGCAGGGCGTCGAAACAACTCTCCGTCAACGACGAAGGCAGGTCCGCCGATGGACGCCGAGACACGAAAACTGAGGATCTCCTGCGCGGACGCTCCCGTGAGAGCGGCGAGCAAAGAAGCCCAGAGCAGCAACAGCCGGGATACTGACACGTGTGTGAGTCCTGCCTCCGTTGGAGTTATCGGCTGTCCGGGGCAGATGCTTTAAAGCGCACTATAATTCGGGGGAGGTATCGCGATGTCGCTTCGTCTTTTGCTGACGGGTGTGTCGTTGTTCGCGCTGGCGCTGACGGGCGCTGAAGAGAAGAACGAGCCGGTGAAGGCGGGCAACGAAGCCGTCGAGGCTCGCGGCTTCGCCGTCCTCGGGAAAGAAGCTGTGGTGGCGGCGCTGGGCATCGATCCTGGAGCCGAGGTCATCGTCATCGAGATCGAGGTCAGACCGCGCACCGACGACGGAGTGATGGTATCCCGCGACGACTTTATTCTGATCTCGCGCAAGGACGGGCAGCGCAGCCCCGGAATGCATCCGAGTCAGATCGCAGGCCCGGGCGCACTTCGCGTGTCGAGCACGGCGCAGGGCGCCAGCGGTGGAACGCTCGGCAACCGCCGCGGTCCCATCTGGGGTGGAATGCCGGGGACAGGGGGCGGGCGTCCACAGAGGATCGGCGGCGACAACGATGTAGCGTCGGTGACCGAAGCTCAGACAAAGAGCGAGATCGCCGATAAAAAGGAAGCGGAAGACAATCCAGTGCTGGCCGCGCTGAAGAAGAAAGAACTGGTCCAGGGCAAAACCGCGGAGCCGGTGAAGGGCTATCTCTATTACATCTTTGACGGCAAGCACAAGCTCAAGGATCTGGAACTTATGTACAAGACGCCTCAGGGCACACTGATGCTGGACTTTCAAAAATAATGCTCGTTTCGGATCTGGATACTCCCGCAATCGTAATCGACGTCGACATCATGGAGCGCAACCTGCGGCGCACGCAGGAATATGCGACATCCCAGGGACTGCGCCTGCGGCCTCACACCAAGACGCACAAGATCCCCGCTCTGGGGCGGCGGCAAATCGACCTGGGCGCCATCGGCCTGACGGTCGCCAAGACGACGGAGGCCGAGGTGATGCTGGCCGCTGGCCCCGAGGATCTGCTAATCGCCTATCCCGTCATCGGGCGGGCCAAGATGGAGCGACTGGCGGCACTCACGCGCAAGACCCGGGTGACCGTGGCGCTCGACAGCATCGAAGGCGTGAGGCGCATGGGGGCTGCCGCGGCCGAGCTCGGCTTCGAGGTGGGAGTGCTGGCCGAGTTTGATGCGGGCCTGCACCGCGTCGGCGTGTCGCCCGACCGAGCGCTGCTGGATCTGGTTCGCGCCATTGTCTCCGAGCCTGGCCTCCGCTTCGCCGGAATCACCTTCTATCCCGGACACATCAAGGACATGGCGACCGGCGTCGCCGAACTCGGCGCTCTCGACGAGTTGGTGTCGGCTGCCGTCGCTGAACTGGAGCGGGCGGGATTCGAAGTGCCCGTGGTCAGCGGCGGTTCCACCCCGACGCTGTTCGAATCGCACCGTGTAAAGCGGCTCACTGAAATCCGCCCGGGTACATATATCTTCAATGACCGGAACACGTGGCTGCTGGGTGGCTGTGGTCCGGAGGACTGCGCGGCGTCCATCCTGACCACCGTGGTGTCGACCTCGGTTCCAGGTCAGATGATCATCGACGGCGGCTCGAAAACGTTCTCCTCAGACCGGTCGGCGGCGGAGCCGAACGCGGCGGCCGAGCCGGGTTTCGGCTATTTGTCCGAGGCGCCCGGAGCCGTCTTCGAAAAAATGAACGAGGAACACGGCTTCGTCGACATCCGTAAGGCACAGGGAAGCTGGAAGGTCGGCGACAGAGTACGGGTGATGCCGAACCACATCTGCGTCGCAATGAACTTACACGAACAGGTTTACGGGATTCAGGGGGAAGAGGTACTGGAGGTGTGGAAGGTAGAAGGACGGGGCAAACTTCAGTAGGAGTCTGCCCCAGTGGTGCTTTGCGGAAAAACTGTTAGGAGCCCATCTTGACGGAGTCAACGGTGAGGGTGTCACCGTCGAGCTTGCCGGTAACAGTCACTTTGTGACCGAGGTGCTCTTTCACGGCGTCCTGATTGGCAATCTTGATTACCTTGTCGCCTGTGACGAACACTGCGGCCTGACCGCCCTTAACGCAGCCCTGGACGCACTTCATGGACTTTTCGGAGGCGTCGGCGTGAGCCATGCCACACTTGGCGTCAGAAATCGTTCCCTTCCATTCCCCGGCGAACATGCTGACGGCGAACAATGAGAACGCGATTGCGAGTTTCATAACTGTCATCTCCTCTGGTAAACACCGTGGCCCGGTTCCGGACTTGGGTATCTGGAGTCTAACCCAATTGGGTCATTTCGCGCAATGGGTGTTATCCAAATTGGCAACATCAAAGGGTGAAGTGCAGTGCGTGGCGAACGCCATCACACATTTCTAATAAAAAATGTTTAAACTTCACCGGATCTTCATGCTCTGCCCACTCGGTTGTAAACGGCTACAGCGCAACCTGAAAGTGTCTTGAGATCCCGTACATCTGGAGCGTCCGAAATGACAGATTCGCCCTGCCATTACATCTGGCAAAACTCCGCCGTAACTGCCCGATATCAGACAGCAGTTTCCATTCACAGCCACACGCAGCAATCCAGGGAGTTGCTGGACTTCATCCCGCGCTACTCGCGGAATATCCCGGTGTTGTGCCAGGCGGTACAGGCGCAGCAGGACAAATACCGCCGGATTCACGGCAAAGAGCTCGATTTTCGCACTGCGTGGTGGACACCGCCACTGCCGCCCCGCGAAGCGTACGATCTGGAGCGTAAACAGATTGAAAATACGCTCGGGCTGAAGGCACTGGTGTCGCTTTCCGACCATGACGACATTGAGGCGGCGCTGCATCTGCGGGTGCTCAGCGATCTGCGCGACGTCCCGATCTCCGTAGAGTGGACCGTCCCGTTCGGCCCGACTTTCTTCCATCTCGGCGTCCATAACCTTCCCCCAGACCAGGCGCAGTCCACGATGGCGGTATTGTCCGACTACACGGAACATCCGGACGAAGCGAAGCTTGCCGGCGTACTGGAGATGTTGAACGGCTACCCCTCGACTCTGCTGGTGCTGAATCATCCCCTGTGGGACGAAATATGCATCGGTGAGGCGGCGCACCGCGCCACGCTGAAGCGATTCACGGCCCTGTTCGGCAAGTATCTGCACGCAGCAGAACTCAACGGACTCCGTTACTATCAGGAGAACGCAGGCGTAATGAAGTATGCTGCCGAGGTGGGGCTTCCAGTGATCTCAGGCGGGGACCGTCACGGATGCGAACCGAACGCAAATGTGAACCTGACAAACGCCTCGACGTTCGAGGATTTCGTGGACGAGGTCCGCAACGGCCGCCAGAGCACCGTGCTTTTTCTCAGTCAGTACCGGGAGCCTGTCCGGCTTCGGCTGCTACAGGGTCTGGTGGATGTGGTTCGGGAGTATCCGGAGTTCGCGGAAGGCCGCCGGAAGTGGACCAACCGGGTTTTCTTTCAAAAAGATGACGGCCAGATTCGAACGCTGTCATCGTTGTGGGCAGACGGCGGACCGCGGGTAGTAAGGTGGTTTATGGCGGGCGTTCGGCTGCTGGAAAGCCGCCGGGTCCGGGTTGCACTGCGCTTTGCACTGGCAGAACGGCAGGAAGGAGTCATTTAAACTTGTCGCGGCGGGTAGCGTTCTTTTCCGATTCGTTTCATGAAGTGAACGGCGTAGCCCTTACCAGCCGTCAGTTCGAAGCGTTTGCGCGCCGCCGCCAGTTGCCCTTTTTCAGCGTTCATGCCGGTTCGTCGACACGCGTGGAACAGGACGGCGCCGTCACGATCTACGAACTGCAGCGGGGCGCCGCCGCATTCAACCTTGAGTCTGACTCTGAGTTGTCCTTCGATCTGCTTCTTTGGCGGTACCGCGGTGAATTGCTGGAAGCTCTGAAGCGGTTCGATGCGGAATTGCTGCATGTGACGGGTCCTTCGGATATGGGCATGCTCGGCGCCTGGATGGCGTATGAGATGCGTATCCCGCTGGTGGCGTCGTGGCACACGAACGTGCACGAATACGCGGGCCGGCGTCTGGAGAAGCTGCTTTCCTTCCTTCCGGCGGCAACAGTCCAGGCTGTGTCGTCGGCAGCCGAGCGAGGCGCACTCACCGGAGCGGCCCGCTTTTACCAGATCGCACGGCTGCTGTTCGCTCCCAATCGGGAACTTGTGGAGTTGCTTGCGAGCCGTACCGGCAAGCCGTGTTTCCTGATGCAGCGTGGCGTCGACGCGCACCTCTATTCACCGCAGAAGCGCACACCTGGCGAGCGCCCGTTCACTATCGGTTACGTCGGCCGGCTCAGCGTAGAGAAGAACGTACGCTTCCTGGCCGATATCGAGAAAGCGATCATCGCCGCGGGTCACACCAATTACCGGTTCCTGATCATCGGACCGGGCGGCGAAGATGAGTGGCTTCGGCAGAATATGGAACGCGTGGAACTGCCCGGGGTCATCAAGGGCGAGGCCCTCGCGAATGCGTACGCCAACATGGACGTGTTTGCGTTTCCGTCATTCACGGACACATTCGGCAACGTGATTCTGGAGGCCCTCGCGTCGGGCGTGCCGCCCGTCGTCACCGTGGGCGGTGGTCCCAAGTTCCTGGTGCGGTCGGGCGAGACCGGGTTTGTGGCAGCCGATGACCGGGCGTTCATCCGGTGCGTTCTGGATCTGATGCAGGATCGCGAGACTCATGAGCGGATGAAGCACGCCGCCCGGGCACACGCCTGCTCCATTTCCTGGGACCGGGTGTTTGAGAAGGTGTACGAGAACTACGAGGGTGTACTGTTTTCCAGCCGCGCACCTATTCTGGCCGCCAGCTAAGCGCGCCGCAGAGTTACAATAGCGGCACCGTGGGAACCACAACTCAGGCACCAGTCACTCTGGTTCGTCAGCTTGGGGTCGTCAGCGCGACAGCACTGGTGATCTCCAACATGATCGGAACCGGCATCTTCACCACCAGCGGCTTCCTTGCGGGCGACCTCGGCGATCCCACGTTGTTTTTGCTGATCTGGCTCGTTGGCGCAGTTCTTGCATTGTGCGGTGCGCTCTCCCTCTCCGAACTCGGTTTGAATTTTCCGAGCTCCGGTGGCGAGTACGTTTACCTCACCCGTGCCTATGGTCCGGCGTGGGGATTTATCACAGGATGGGTTTCGTTTTTTGCCGGATTTTCGGCGCCAATCGCAGTTGCGGCGCTGGCGTTTTCCGACTACCTGGGCTTCTTCTTTCCCGGAATTAGGCAGGCAAATGCGCAGTGGGTGTTCGGATCGGGCGACTGGACCTTTAAACTCGGCGGCGCCCAGATTGTCGCCTCCGCGCTCATCGCCGCCTTCACCGTGCTGAACATCGTTGGCCTTCACCGAGTGGCGAAGATCCAGAACGCGCTCACGTCCCTGAAGGTGATGGTGGTGCTGTGCTTTGTCATCTTCGGCCTCGCGTTCGGCACAGGCGACTGGTCTCACTTCAGCATGCCCGCGGTTCGTACCAGCACGGTTCCGGTGGCGCAGCAATTCGTCATCAGCCTGTTCTGGATTTACGTCGCCTACAGCGGATGGAATGCGGCGACGTACGTGGCGGAGGAAATTCGACAGCCGGAGAAGACGCTGCCCCGTGCGCTGGCTTTCGGCACATTGCTGGTGGCGGCCTTGTATCTGGCGCTCAATGTGGTGTTCCTGTACGCGGCTCCGCTGGAGCAGATGAAGGGTGTGCTGGCGATTGGGTCCATGGCGGCCCAGAAGCTGTTCGGGCCGGAGATCGCCGGCGTGTTCAGCCTGTTGATGGCTGTCTCGCTGATGTCGACCGTGAACGCGATGGTGACGGTGGGCCCGCGCGTGTATTACGCCATGGCGCGCAACAGGGCATTCTTCGCGGTCGCGGCGAAGGTGCATCCCACGTATCGAACTCCGGTGGTGGCGATTCTCGCGCAGGGCGTATGTTCCGTCATCATGACCGTGACGCCGTTTCCTCAGCTGCTGTTCTACATCGGCATGACGCTGAACTTCACCATGATGCTGGCGGTGGCCTCAGTATTCGTTTTCCGGAAGCGGCAGCAGGGCTGGCAGAAGCTGCCGGCGGTGAGCTTCGCCTGGCCGCTGGTGCCGAGCCTCTTTGTGGTCGCCGGTGCGTGGATGACGCTCTACGGGATCACACTGCAGAGCCGTGTCTCGCTCTTCGCGCTGGGCACGGTGGTGATTGGCGCACTGGTATACCACTTCCGCATCCGTCACGATGCGGCGGCTGGTGCCGATATCGCATGAAGTCTGGCCGGATCCTGCGGCGCTCTTTCTACGCGCGGCCAACCGTCGAGGTCGCGCGGGATCTGCTCGGCAAGGAACTGCGGCATGGTGAGACGTCGGGCCTGATCGTCGAGACCGAGGCCTACGGCGGCCCGGGCGATCTGGCCGCGCATTCCGCGCGCGGAATCACCGGTCGCACTCGCGTGATGTTCGGACCTCCCGGGCACGCTTACGTGTATTTCATCTACGGCATGTATGAGTGCGTTAACGTGGTGGCCGAGCCCGACGGGGTGGCGGGCGCAGTGCTGATTCGGGCGCTGGAACCGGTTCGGGGAATCGACACGATGCAGGCGCGCCGCCCGAAGGTAAAGCGGGTGGAGGACCTCGCGTCGGGACCCGGAAAACTGACGCTCGCCCTGGGAATCACACGCGCGCTGAACGGGGCCGATCTAACCCGCGGTTCGCTGACCATCCGCGATACAGGGCTGGCCGGCTTCGAGACAGTGTGCGGTCCACGCGTGGGCATCACCCAGTGCCTCGACTGGCCTCTGCGGTTCTCCATCGCCGGGAACCGCTTCGTCAGCCGGGCGTGACGCCTGCGGCTTCTGTTCCGGCTGAGGGGCCGGGGACGGCGGACTGAAGTAGCGGTCGTACAGGTCGGGATCGAAGAGGTTGGCCGATTTCACCGACGCAAGCGGCAGTGTCACCAGCAGGTCGGCCGGATCGGACTCTTCCAGGACGTCGCTGTAGAAGAGCGTGGGATGCGCCTCCATGGTGAGGCTGTCCCGGTAACCACTCAGGACCGGAAGGATCCGGAAGTACTTCTCCTCGGGATTGAGATTCGGAGCTTCACTTGTGTACCCGACGTACCACTTCCTGTTGTCCAGAGTCACCGATATCAGCTCATTACGCCGCACGGCGAGGTCGATCAGTCTTATGAGCCCATCCGCCCTTTGATTGACCTGAATTTCGCGCAGCCGGGCAGCTTCGGGCCGCCAGATACGATTGACCACGCCCACAGCGAGTAAAGGACCCAGAACCAGCGACCACGCGCAGGTATCGGAGTGCGGGAAGGGTGCCAGCTGGTACCACAAAGTCCCTGCCCAGGGCCCGAACTGCGGAATCCGGCCAGTGGCAAGGACCGCGGCGCGACCGATGAGCAGCAACACACTTCCCGCAGCGGCAGATGTGAACAGCAGGCGGTTCCCGTCGTAGCGCTGCGCCTGGAATCGAAATAAATGGGACAGGTGGAGAAAGAGAAAGCCGCCCAGCAGAGGCAAAAGCAGCAACCCCTGAGGCACGGCTACTTCAAGGCGCCGCGGGTCATTTTGCGGACGCTCGGATCGTCTTTGACAGACTCAGCGATGCGGGCGAGTGCCTTTTGAACCTTGGGCAGCCGCACCAGCGCCCGGGCGTCGTTCAGTACCATTCGCCCCTCCCAGGTGGTTACGTAGATCGGCTTTGTTTTTTCAGCCATCGCTGTTTTCAGTATATGGCTTTATGCTGGTTAACGGAATGAACGAAGAACGGTACGGCGATTTACTAAAAGAAATTCGGCCCCGGCTGATCGAGACACCGGAGGAGCACGAACGGCTCCTGCTGGTCGCCGAGGCGCTGATGGAGAAGGGCGAGCAGCTCGCCGAAGAAGAACGCGAGGCACTGGCGCTGATCGTGCTTCTGGTCGAGGCGTTTGAAGCACAGGTGCTGGGCGACGACGCCGACGAAGAAGAGGCCGAGGAGGACGGCAAACCACCCGCTCCGCATGTAGCCCTGCAGAAACTGATGACGTCCAACCAGTTGGAAGTTGACGACATTGCGCCCATCTTTGGAACACCTCACCTGGCGCGAGAAGTGCTCGAAGGCCGGAGGCCCATTTCCCGAACGCAGGCCAAAGAACTTAGCCGATACTTCTCCGTTCCGCCGAAGTTGTTTCAGGAGTAGATTGGCGGTACCCTGTTTAGGCTATGACCCCTGAACAGGCCGCTGGCCTCCTCCAATATTTTCTCCCTGCCCTGCAGCAGGAATCGGCGACCACTGCCAAAGTACTGGCAGCTGTCCCCGACGACAAGGCCGATTACGCTCCTGCCGAAAAGAGTATGACCGCGCAGAAGCTGGCTTCTCATATTGCTGAAACGGATATGTGGTTCCTCAAGTCCGTCGCGGCGGGCAAGTTCGAAATGCCCGGCGAGTCGCCCGCCAAAGCGCCCAGCGAGGCCGCCGCTGAGTACTCCAGCCAAATGCCGGGCCTGATCGAAGCTCTGAAGGCTCTGACTCCCGAGCAGTTGGCCGCTGAGCTCGACTTCTACACCTGGAAGCTCCCGGCGGTCGCTTACGTCGACTTCTGCATCCGCCACATGATTCACCACCGAGGCCAGCTTTCCGCGTACCTCCGTCCGATGGGGGCCAAAGTCCCCTCCATTTACGGCGGTAGCGCCGATGAGCCCATGAGCGAAGCGGCAGCCGGCTAATACCTCACAGCGAAAACCCTGGTCGAAGGTCCGTTATTTGGAACCCCCTTCGACCCGTAACCCATCCAACATATAGGAACACAGACCAGGCTGCAAGAGCCCAGTCGCATCGGCGCCGGAAACCCCTCATCTGGCGCCGGTGTTGTTCCTCAATGGCCGCTGCGGAGCATGGACACTCCTTGTGACAGGCCACCGGCGGGTGCTTTCCTCCGAGCCAACCCGCCGGATTTCTTTTTTCGCTAACTACTGCGACGGCTGCGTCTTCCCCCTTCGAAAAATCCCAGGTCGATCAGAACAGCCACCAGCATGACAATAAGGTAGAAGGCATCCATCGGCCTTCCGTTCTTCGTCAGCCAGGTATAGGCCAGCAGCGTCACCGGCATGAACAGCAAACCGAGAAACGGCACAATCACAGTGTCATAGACGCCATTGAAGAAGCTGGTAAAGAAATACAGAACCAGCACGGCGAGTCTCGGAAACAGCAGAACCAGAATCGTGGCAAGGCACGGCATACGCAGTTAGACGGAATTCTGGTCCAACCGGTACAGTCTGCCTTCGCCGATGTCCCCGATGCGGCCGTCGCGACCTATTCACGGCCAACATGCATCCACCCACATCCTGAGCGTCTTCCGATGCCACGTTGGCGTGCGCCCCGTGAGGTACGGAATCGCGAAATGAGCGTCTCCCGAACAATCAAGCCAGCTTGTGCCAGGTACATGACGTCGCGGATGTCGCGGTCATTGCTCCGCTCCAGCTTCGTCAACGCGAGGTCGTGCGGTTCCAGCGCCCACAACCGAACCCTGGGCCATACCGGGAATACTCGGACCAGACGGGCCTCGTAGTCGTCCGCATAGTTGGCGACGGCGACATGGTCAATGTAGACCCGGTGCTTCTTCTGGAGCGGCGATCCCTTGCCCGCGAGTTCGGCGACGCGCTGGGCCGCATCGGGCGGAATCACCGTGAGTACGTCCAGGTCCGCCGTTTCTCTGGCGAACCCGTAGTGCTGGCTGACGACGAACCCGCCAATGCAGTGGAAGGCGGCGGGCTCATCGAGTGCGGCATCCAGGTCCGTTAAGAAAGACAGCCATGGTTCAACCGGAAGCCGCCCCGTCCGATCATCAGACGGCATCGTGGACATCTTCGGCTCGGAGCCTCGTCAATACATTCCAACGCTCGGCAAGCGGAGTTCGATTTGCACGCATCCATTCGCGCGTCGCGGCGGGCATGGAATCCCAGCACAACGTGTCCTCCTGCAGCAATCGGGCACGCTCCAGTTTACGGACCGCCAACAGACACTCGGGCGTGTCTACACCTGCGACCTGCAAGAGGAAGCCCAGCCGATTTTGCAGATTCTGAAGCTTGGCTTGACGCACCAGCCAATCCAGGTCCAGTTGATTCTGGCAGGTGCCAACGAGCCAGGGTAAAGCCTCCACGACGCGAGCGTCGGCATCCGGTCGAGCAAGAACCGCCAGCAGGAAATCGGCAGCGCGGGGCCTGGGCCGCGACTTGACGACGTGAACGAATCCCGGATACCCAAGGGCACTCAACTGGGCGCGGAACCGATCATCCGACGTTCCGCCCTCTACCTCCCCACCAACAACCTTCATCCGGTCGCAAAGCGCCGCCGTCAAAGGCCTTGCACCTTTTTCGAGAAGCGACAGGTAGGGTTGCGAAACGCCGAGCAGGGACGCCGCATTCACCTGCGTCAGTCCATTCCGCTTTCGCCACTGCAATACGTCCGCCATCTGCGCCTCTTCAACAGGCTAGCATGTAATATTACAAGATGCGAACGGAATTCTAGTCCAACCGGTACAGTCTGCCTTCGCCGGTGTCCCCGATGCGGGTGATTCCCCACGCAGCCTCGTTGCGGTACACGTCCGACGCGAGGAACTCATTCTTCGCCACGACAAGGTGCGTGTAGCCCAGCCGCTTCAGATCGTCCACCACCTTGCGCCGGACGTTCGGCGGAGGCTCCAGCGCCGTATCCTCCGGCTTGTCCGACACCGTCTTCCAGACGCCGTCCCCCGTATCCACGTCGATTCGCATCGTCACATCGGGCTGATCCCCGGAGATATCGGCCCGAATCCCACCCAGTTCCATCGGCCTGATGAAATTGATCTCAAGGTACTGGCCCGGAGTCGATTTGTCCCACGCCTTCCAGCGAGTCACCGGACAATCGTCGAACGCCCACTGCACATCCCAGGGATTCGGTTTCGCCTGAAGCCGCCACCACTGCTGGCGGTCGTACTCACGGCCTCCCGGAGCCTGTACCCGAAGCTCGGAGACGCTCCAGTTCTGCGGCGTGGTGGCGGTCTGAACCAGTCGAACCCGTTGCGCCGGAATGGCGGGGAAACGGAAGGTCTGGCTGTACATCGCGACAATATCGGCAGCGACCCCGGCAGCAAACATTTCAGCGGCGGCGTTGTTACGGCCCGCCTGGTACGAAACGTCGATCTGGCGCGACGTGTACGCCTGAGCCACTCCGGCGTAGGTCAACACGCGGCCGTGCAGCGGAACATGGGTCTCCACCAGCCTCGACATCCGATAATCGGGAAGCATGCGAGCCAGCCAGGTGTCCTCAGCTTCGATGCGCCAGGCCTGCGTCCAGCGGAAACGGTCGAGCCGCCACGCGTATGGATCGGCATAGCCCTTGCCCACTTCGGGCGAGGCCGCGACGAAGTGAAAGGCGATCACGGCCAGCCCCATGCGCCAGCGTTCAAACAGCATTGCCAAAGCAAGGGAGACGAACGGCAGGACCGAGATGAGGAATCGGGTGCCAATGTTACTGGGATAGGTGGACGCGAAGAACAGCGCCGCGATCCACGCCCGCCGCCCCAGCGGCCAGCGCAGCGCCAGCAGGCCCAAAGGCGCGATCAGGAACAGCGGACCCAGATAGCCGTTCAGTTTTCCGCCAAGAACCGCCACTTCCACCGGGATCATCGACCAGTGCGGCACCGCGCCGTAGTAGTTCCGGTGCATTTCCCGATACATGTCCTCAAATGAGATTCGGACGTAGGGGTTCGGAAAATAGCGGTTCAGAAACGGCGAGAACGGGTTGCCGACCATCAGCGTGTTCTTGATCAGCCAGGGTGCGATCAACAGCGTGGCCAAAGCCCCGGTAATCACCACAGCGCGGGCCGTGATTTTCCAGGGGCTGCGTCGAAGCGACCAGGCAACAAAGAGCAATGCGAACGGGACAGCGGGAGCCGCCGTTAACTTGACGGCGTAACAGAAGCCCGCCAGCAGGCCCGAGACGATGAGCCAGGGTTGGTGTTCCGTATCCTGTTCGAACGCGCACAGGGCAAGGAACAGTCCCGCTATAACGGCGCCCGTCGCCACGTCCACATACGCCGATGCGCCGTCCAGCAGCACCACCGGGCTGAGGAACGTCAGCAGCGCCGCGATGGCTCCCGTCTTCGGCAGATCGAACCGGCGCCCGATCGCCAGCACCACGAACGGCAACACCATCAGGAACTGCCAGTGCACCAGAGCAGCCGCCGAGTGCCTCCCGAAGGAGTACGCGAACAGGAACAGCATCTCGACGCCCATCGGCAGGTTCGCGTACATGTCGGTGGTGTACCAGTCGAAGCCGCCGTTGCGGAAGTATCGACCCACTGTGCCCAGGTGATAGGCCACCCCGTCCGGGCTGATCTCCGGAGCCATGGCGTGGAAAAACGTGAAGGTCCCGTAAACCAGGAGCGACACTCCTAAAATCCGGCGCCAGAGGGTGGGAACCACGGGAGAAGGATCGGTGGGGATGCGCCACGCCCGGGTAAACAGGCAGGCTCCGATCGCCCCCGCGCCCAGCACTGCGAACCATCCCGGCCCGGCCACCCAGAACGTCAGGCTGAGGAACACCGCGAGATTCAGCGCCGCGGAGCCGAGCAGGAACCCGATAGGGAACACCTCGCCGGCACGCGGGCGCAGACCAAGCCGCCGAAGCAGGAGTAGCCCCAGAGACAGCGAAGTGGCCCCTGTGAACGCGGCGCCGAACAGAATGGCAGGCGGGCTCATTGCGACAGGAACCCCACAGCATGAAGTAGAAAGCCGAGCCTGACGCCGGGGTCGGCCGCCTGCCACGGGTTCAAAACCTTGATCAGCACTCGATTCTCGGAGTCTGGCAACAGCATGTCTGGAGCGACATCGGCTTCCCAGGTCTGGTCGCCGAACTTAGTGAAGGTGGGGCGCCCCAGCACCTTCCCGTTCACGGTGATTACCAGGTTCACCGGCCCTGTGTCCTTAAATGTTCGATCATTAATGCCGAGTTCCAGATGAAACTTCCGCGACTTCCCTGTCGGCCTGATGAAGAAGCGGAATTCGGGTTCCGCGAAAGTCCAGCGCCACGTGCCCTCCAGGCCCTTCACGTCCTTGATGAAATAGCGCTCGGCGTCGGTTTCTTCGGAGCGGACAAACTCTCCGAACTCGGGAATCGAGACAACTTGCGGGACCTTGTCGACAAATGGTTTGTGCTGAGCGGGGACACCGTACCACGAAGGGGTCGGCGCACAACCCGCGCAGCACAGCGCCAGGGGAATCGCCAGATACTTTCTCACTGGGACCTGCGGGCCAGCAGTTCGCCGGAAATCTTGTCTTCCGCCACCACCTGCAGCCCGAGTTGCGACACCAGTTGCTTGTCCTCAAAGTTCAGGAGGTAGTAGTCGGCAGACTCTTTCCGGTTTTCATTCAGATCCGGAATCGTGAGCCAGGTCATGCCGCGGCGGTCTCGATACCAGAGCGCGGTCTGGCGCAGAAACGTCTGGGTATAGAGAGTTGGCGGTTTTTGATCCGGCCTTGCCCTGGTTGCAAAGTCGCTTTCCAGCGCCCGGATCAGTCGCCCCGTGCCAGCATCGAAGCGCCAGTCAGAGAAGAACCGGTTGTCAGTCTGACGAATACTCACCAGCACCAGCGCCGCCGCGGCCAGGTTCAATGCGAGGGCCGCCCGCCTCGATTCCGCAAGCCGCACTCCGGCGAAGCAGGCGAGAAACGTCAGCGGGAGCAGGTACAGGGCAGTTCGACCCTCGGGGTATCGCACGCCAGCCAGGAAATGCGATACGAAGATGGCGACGATGGAGGCGATTACGGGGATTCCGAACAGCAGAAACGGCGCGCTGCGCCACTCCGGCTGCACCGACTTCAGGTAGCGACGCAGGTGCGCACCGACCCCGGCCAGCAGCGCCAGTACAATCCCTGGCACCACCAGAAATCGACCGACGGCAAGGAACACTTCCGGATGCCGCGCGGGCCAGCGCTCCTGAACCTTCAGAAAGCTGGCAGTCAGGCCGTCGACCGAGCTTGTCAGACTGTTCGCTCCGAAGTAGAAGTCTTCCCGCGAAGCGTTCAGCAGCGGGAGAACCAGAAACAGGAACGCGATGACGATGGCCGGTCCGCCATACGCGTCGAAGACATGCCAGCCCGCCCGCACCCCGTCCCGCGACGCCAGCAGCAGCAGCGCCAGTCCGAGCCCCGCCACAGGAATCAGCAATGTGAGATTCGCCGCAATCGAGAGCCCCGCCAGCACGCCCGCGCGAAACAGCCATTTCGATTCAAACCCGCGCGTAGCGTAGTGGATGGCGCAAAGCAGCGCCCATAAAAACAGTCCGAGAGCGAGGCCGTACCCTCGGGCGGCAATGAGAAAATCCAGCAGCAGCGGATTCAGCGTAAGCAGCGCAAGGCAAAGGACCTGAGACCATCCCGCAAACAGCAGACGCGTAATCTGAAAGGCCACGATGCAGTACAGCAGCGCTCCGGCCAGGCTGGGAACGCGGGCCGCCATTTCCCCGCCCCCCAGCGCGTACCGCGATACCTTCATCAGCAGCGTGTGCAGCACGTGATTGCAGGCGTCGAAGGACTTCGCCATCTCAGCGAGATCCTTTGAGACGAAGCGGTTGTACACAAAGGCCTCGTCGATAGTGAATGACTGTGTGCGTGCTCTCCAGCAGCAGATTCCCAAAACGGCAACGATCAGGAGAATACTGATGCGGGATGACCAGGAGGACATGATTTAGGCGGAAAGCTCCGTTCGAATGGCATCCGCAATGCGGTTAGCCCAGTGCCGAACACCCGCATCGTCGGGACCTTCCACCATCACGCGGGCGAGCGGCTCAGTGCCCGAGAATCGAACCACCACGCGTCCCGATGCGCCGAACACCTTCTCGGCTTCCCGGATCTCGGCCTGAACCGAAGGCATTTCTTCCATCGGCTTCTTGTTCTTGACGCGCACGTTCACCAGCAGCTGCGGAAACACCTTGAGCCCGGCCGCCAGCTTATCCAGAGTCTGCCCGGAACCCGCCACAATCTCCAGCACCCGAAGCCCGGTCAGCATCCCATCGCCCGTGGTTGCGAAATCCCGGAAAATGACATGCCCGGACTGCTCGCCGCCAATCTGCGCGTCACGGCGAACCATCTCCTCCAGCACGTACTTGTCGCCGACCGGAGTGCGAAGCATCGTCAGTCCGGACTCCTTCAACGCAAGCTCCAGCCCGATGTTCGACATCACCGTCGAGATCACCATCGGCTGGCGAAGTGTCCCTTCGTCGGCCATCGCTCTTGCGACGATCAGCAGCACCGCATCGCCATCTACGATCCGACCGGTCGGTGCCACCAGAATGCACCGGTCGGCGTCCCCGTCGAAGGCAATCCCGGCGTCGGCCTTGCGCCGAACCACTTCATGCCGCAGCGATTCGACATGCAGCGCGCCACAGCCCAGATTGATATTGCGGCCGTCCGGTGAGCAGCCCATGTTTTCCACCGTCGCACCCAGCCGCGTAAACAGCTCAGGCGCAAGGTGCGACGCGGCTCCGTTCGCGCAGTCGAGAATCAGGCTCAGCCCGTCGAGGCGCGTCTTCGCCGATCCCGCCAGGAAGTCCACATAAGCAGCATCCAGGCCCTCATCCACAGCCAGCTTCGCCGGTGGAGTCGGGGGCGAACCGGCCAGGATGGCGAAGATCTGCTCTTCCAGCCGGTGCTCAGTATCATCCGGCAACTTGAACCCGGAGTGATCGAAAACCTTGATCCCGTTGTCCTGGTAAGGATTGTGCGAGGCCGATATCATTACCCCGGCAACGAAATCCCGGGTTCGCGTGAGCCATGCAACGCCCGGCGTCGTGATCAGCCCGGCAAACCTGGGCCGAACGCCCGCGGCTTCCAGACCGCCACCCACCTGAGCCGCGATCCACGGGCCCGATTCCCGCGTGTCCATCCCGATCAGGATTTCCGGCTTTTGCGCGCGATGTCGTGCCCACTCGCCCAGTGCTTTGCCGAGTGCCCAGGTGGTCGGCGGATTGAGAGGATACTCTCCGGCAACTCCACGCACACCGTCAGTTCCGAATAATTGTCGTGGCATTTGTATTAAAAATCAGGGTATCTTTTCCAGCGTGACGCTTACGGTAACCAGCCGCGTGCTTTCAATGCGCACCTGCGGATCGTCCACGTATATCGGGACTCGAAACTCGGCGGCTCCCACCGTGGAACTGATGTTTAGCCGATCGGTAAACGCGGCGTGGGTTCGCGTAACGAAATACTCAGGTCCGGAGACGCGGGCCGCCGGCGGATTCACGCGCTGGTTCACAACCCGGTACCCAGCCGGTGGGTCGCCCTCAAAACGGACTTCTACAGGCAGCATCCGTGTCAGCCGGCGGTCCAGCGAAAAACGTATCTGGGCGGGCACGGCACGGACCAGCCGGACCCCGGTGGGCAGGCCAAGTTCCTTCTCCGTCACGTTGAACGTCTGGTCCCCGGGACGGTGTATATTACTCAGATCCAGCACCAGAGGTGTACGCGCCAGCGACTCCGCCGACACACGCGCGACCGGCCCGCGAACCTGGACAAACAGCCGGTCCAGGTTATCGCCCGTGATCTCGAGGTCCGGGGGCATGTTCCGGTACTGGACCACTATGGGCATCGACGTGGCCACTTCGGTCTCGCCAACCACCAGGATCCAGAGCAGGCTGGAGATCAACAGCGCCAGCAATTTCCAGCCGAGGTGTTCAGTCAGTCCCCGCATCGCGCGCCTCCCGTTCCATCTGGCTGTCGCTCCAGCGAACCTCGCGAACCGGGCCGTTGCTGGTGCGCTGAATCAGGTGCTCCGTGATGCGCTGCTCCAGCCGTTCCTGGCTCACGTCGGTTTCAATCTCGCCGAACGCGGCTACGGAAATCCGGCCCGTCTCTTCGGAAACAATGAGCGAGAGGCAGTCGGTTTCCTCAGTGACACCGATCGCGGCGCGATGCCGTGTACCCAGGTGCCGCGCCAGCGCCGGCTGAACGGTCAGAGGCAGAAAGCAGGCGGCGGCAGCGATCTTCTCCCCCTGCACAATCACAGCGCCATCGTGCATCGCACTGCCCGGATGAAACACCGTGAGCAGCAGATCGCGGGACAGAAATGCCTCCATCAGCACACCGCTTTCGATAAAGCTGCGCAGCCCAATGTCACGCTCCACAACCACCAGTGCACCGACCTTCTGCTGTTGCAGCTGGACCAGCGCCAACACCAGTTCTTCAGTAAATTCACGCTTTTGCAGGCGCCCGCCCACCGACAGCCACCGTCGCCCTCCGAGCCTCGCCAGCATGCGCCGGATCTCCGACTGGAACAGCACGATTAACGTGAACGGCACGTAAGGCGCCAGCGTCGCCATCGCGCTGCGCATCAGCTCCAGCCCAAGAAACGACGACACCACGTAGATGCCCAGCACCGTCAGAATGCCCACCAAAATGTGCGCCGCCCGCCGCCCGCGCACCGTCATCAGAAACTGATAGATCAGGAACGCAACAATCAGGATGTCGAGGACCGCGACGGGCGTCAGGCCTGAGTACGCCGAAAATATGGGGCTCGTGAACGTTGGCATTTGACTGGACGCCTTCCGGGCTGCACAGTTCTATGATTTTAACGCGCAGCCCGTACCTTTTTGCATTCGCAACACTTTGCGGCTCCGTATATGTCGATGAGTGACGGCGAAGATGGCAGATGAACAGGTTGGCGATGTAACGGCGAAGGCTGCCTCGGGAGACCGCGACGCGTTCGCCGCGCTGATCCGCCGCAACCAGGCTATGGTCTACAGCCTCGCCTGGCACAGCCTCGGAGATGAGGGGCTGGCTGAGGAATTGTCCCAGGACGTATTCCTGGAATTGCATCGGGCGTTGCCGGGACTGGAGTCCGAGGCGCATGTCACAAACTGGCTGCGCCGGGTGACCATGCATCGCTGCATCGACCAGGCCAGGCGGCGCAAATCGAGACCGCAGGTCGCGCTCGATGATGTCAGCGAGCCCGCGGCGGAATCGGCGGGTAACCCGGACTTTTATCTGCGAAGCCGGCTACAGACGCTGATCGGGTCCATGCCGGAGCGGGCGCGGTCTGTGTTGTTGCTCCGGTATCAGGAAGATATGGAGCCGACCGAGATCGCCGGAGTTCTGGGTCTGCCGGTGAACACTGTGAAGAGTCAGCTGCACCGGTCGCTGGCAATGCTGCGGGACAAGCTGCAACGAACGAGGGTGACTGCATGAACGAGTTTCAGCGGGAAGAAGAATTGTTGAGGCAGGGACTGCGGAGGCGGGAGCCTCGAGACGGTTTCGCGAATCGTGTGCTGGCAAGGCTGGATGAACCAAAGCGGTCAGCGCCGGTGGCGCAGGCGAGTTGGTGGTCGTGGATAATGGCCCCGGCAATGGCGGCGGTGTTGATCGCCGTCCTGGGCCTGGGTGCGTTGCAGTACCAGCGCGTCGGGCGCGAGCGGCAGCAGCGAGCCAAAGCCGAGCAGGCCCTCGGGCAGTTCGCACGGGCGATGGAGATTACAGCCTCCAAGCTGGAGCTGGCACAGACAAGAGTATTTCGAACAAGAGGACAGCAATGAGGAAAGCAATCGGATTGTGCGTGCTGGCAGCGGCCACGGTGTTCGGACAAAACCAGAATATCGATTTAAGCGCATGGGACAAGTTCGCGAGCAAAGCCAAAGAATCGAGCGTAGTGACTCTGACACCGGAAACGCTGGGACTGGCCACCTCGGTCCTTACCGACGACAGTGGCGACGGGAAGCAGTTGAAGGACGTCATCGCCAAGCTCAAAGGCGTCACCATCCGAACCTACGAGTTCGCCGAGAAGGGCGCCTACACGAAGGCCGATGTGGAGGCCGTCCGCAAACAGCTGGGCGGGCCCGGATGGACCAAGTTCATGGAAGTCAAGGACGGTGAGGAGCAGGTGGAGATGTGGCTTCACAAGAGCGCCAACGGCAGCGGAGGGCTCACAATCCTCGCCGCCGAGCCCCGTCAACTCACCTTTGTGCAGATTGACGGGCCGCCCGACCTGGCATCCCTGATGCGGGCTTCGAAATTGCTCAAAGGCGGCGGCCTCGACGGCGTGCTCTCTGACAAAGGCTCGCCGTCGAAGAAAAAGAGCTCCAGAGACGAGGACAACGAGGAAGACAACTAGCCGTTAGCATTCCCAATCTGCGGTAGCCTTGGCTGATGCGGCCCCTTCGGTATTCCATTAACCTGACATTGGACGGGTGCTGCGATCATCGTGAAATCTCCGCGGACGAAGACTTGCATCGTCATGCCGTCGAGAACCTCGACCGGGCCGATGCCCTCCTCTTTGGCCGGGTGACTTACGAAATGATGGAGGCAGCGTTCCGGACGGGAGCGAGGCCTTATTGGATGGAACCCTTCGCCCGGACGATCAACGCGGCAAAGAAGTACGTCGTGTCCAGCACGCTGGACCGGGTCGACTGGAACGCGGAGCTCGTGCGCGGGGATCTGGGGGAGGCCGTTCAGCAGTTCAAGCGGGAGTCGGGTAAGGGACTGTTCGTGGGAGGCGTGAAGCTTCCGCTGGCGTTGGCTGAGCTGGGATTGATCGATGAGTACGAGTTCGTGGTGCAGCCCAGGCTGGTGGGCCACGGGCCGACGTTGTTCGCGGGGCTGTCGAAGCGTGTCGACCTGAGGCTTGTGAGCCGGCTGGAGTTCGCCTCGGGGGCGGTGGCGATGCGGTATGAGCCGACAAGGTAGCCATTGGGCTTTTTAGTCCGAGTCGGCCGCTTCCTGGTCTTCCTGTGCCGACGTCAAGAGTGGGCATTTTCAAGCTGACCCACTACCGCCTCGAGACCTCCTGATAGAATTTCGGTGAACCGAGTTTCAGGAGGTCTTCAGGCATGGATTCGTCACGGCGGACGTTTGTACTGGCAGCCGGGTCGGCGCTGGCATCGACGCGGATTTGGGGAGCGAACGACAGAATTCCTGTCGTAGTAGTGGGTCTGGGCGGCCGAGGCCGCGCCCACATGCAGGAAATGGGCGGGTTGCCGGAAGCCGAAATCATCGGACTCTGCGACGTCAACCAGGCAGCGGTAGAACGCGGCCAGGCGCTGGTTACCAAAGCCAATGGCGGGAAGACGCCCAAAGGCTACGACGACATGCGGAAGGTCTTCGATGACAAAGACGTAGCCGCTGTTTCCATGCCCCTGCCCAACCACTGGCACGCGCTGGCGACCATATGGGCCTGCCAGGCCGGCAAAGACGTTTACATCGAAAAGCCAGCCTGCCACAACATCTACGAAGGCCGCAAGATGGTGGAAGCCGCCCGCAAGTACAAGCGCATGGTGCAGGTCGGCAGCCAGAGCCGGTCCATTCCCCACAAAATGAAGGCCATCAAGATGGTGCACGAAGGCGCCATCGGCAAAGTGTATGGTGCTCGCGGACTCTGCTTCAAGGGCCGCGAATCCATCGGTCACAAGCCCGATGCGGCAACGCCCGCGGGCCTCGACTGGGACAAGTTCCTCGGACCCGCGCCCATGCGGCCCTTCAACGAACTGCGCTTCGCCTACAACTGGCACTGGTTCTGGGACACCGGCAATGGCGACATCGGCAACCAGGGCGTGCATGAAATGGATATCGCGCGCTGGGGCCTCGGCGTCGACCTGCCCACCAAAATCACCTCCACCGGCGGCCGCTACGTGTGGAACGACGACGGCGAAACGCCCAATACCCAGATCGCGCACTTCGACTACGGCGACAAAGAGCTCACCTTCGAAGTCCGCAACGTCAGCTACACCAACGAAGGCCAGATGGGCATGACGGAAACCAACGTGGTCGGCGACCTGTTCTTCGGCAGCGAAGGCACGCTCGCAGTGAATGGCCGCGGATTCCAGCTCTACAAGGGCCAGAAGCGCGAAAAGGTGCTCGACGAAAAGGCCGAGCGCGGCAGCGATACCAAACTGCACATGGCCAACTTCCTCGCCGCCTGCCGCAGCCGCGACTACAAGGACCTGCACGCTGAGGTCGAAATTGGCGTACTTTCGGCCGATATGTGCCACCTGGCGAACATCGCCTATCGCGTCGGCCAGTCCGTTCATTTCGACCCGAAAGCGGAGAAGTTCTTCGGCGATTCCGCCGCGGACCGTCTCACAACGCGCGACTACCGCAAGGGCTATGTGGTGCCCGGGAAAGTTTAATGATTCGTACTACAACTGTTGGTTCGTATCCTCTGCCTGACTGGCTGGCGGCTCTCCCCAGTGAGGCGGCACTCATCGATGCTACGCGCATGGTGTTCTCCCTGCAGCGCCAGCTGGGCATCGATCTTCCGGTTGACGGCGAGTTCTACCGTTTCGATGTCAATCACCCGGACACCAACGGGATGATCGAGTACTTCGTGAGGCCGATGTCGGGCATTCGAACCCGTGTCGGCCGCAGCGACCATGAAGCGTTTGCCCAGCTCGCACAGATGCGGTTTCGCAACAAAGCAGCGGCTGTGGTGGAAGGCGCGCTCGGCGAGGGCGGCCTGAATCTGCTGGCCGACTGCGAGCGCGCCGCCAGCGTCGCGGGTGGGCCGTTCAAGTTCACAGTAACCAGCCCCTACATGCTGTCGCGAACGTTGCTTGATCTGCATTACCGCGACTTTGAGAAGCTGACCATGGCCATCGCCGAGGTGCTCTCACAGCAAGTCCGCGGGCTGCCGTGCACCTGCCTGCAGGTGGACGAGGCAAACGTTCCCGGTAATCCGGCCGATGCTCCGCTGGCGGCGGCGGCTATCAATGTGGTGCTCGACGGTTTTGAAGGCGAGAAGGCCGTTCATCTTTGCTTTGGCAATTACGGTGGGCAGACCATTCAGAAGGGCGAATGGAAGGCTCTCATCGGCTTCCTCAACTCGCTTCGCGCGAATCATGTGGTGCTGGAACTGGCGCACCGTCCGGCTGACGATCTGGAAGCGTTCCGGGACGTCGACCCACGTATCTCCCTCGGACTCGGCGTAATCGACGTCAAGGTAAATCACGTGGAAACAGCCGAGGATGTCGCTTCCCGCATCGAACGAATCGTGAAGATGGTAGGCCCCGGAAGGCTCGGCTGGGTGCATCCCGACTGTGGCTTCTGGATGCTGAAGCGCTCCATTGCCGACCGGAAAATGCTGGCGCTGGTTCGTGGTCGCGACCTGTACGAGGGCCGCCACAGCGCATGACGCAAGTCGACGCGGAGTGGTTGGAGCATCGCGACCCGGCAACCGGGACGCGGGTGCTTCAGATCACTTCGCATTCGTCCATAAATCACCCGAGTTATTTCCTGCAAAGTTCGTTTCTGCCGGGCGACGAGGAGCTGTTTTTTACTTCGTATCGAACCGGCGACGCGCAGCTGTGGATTGCTTCGCTGCGCGACGGATCCATGCGGCAGGTTACATCGGGCGTTCCCATCCACCCGTTCTCGCCGGCATATCAGCCTTCGCGGAATGAGATCGTGTTCACGCGCGGTGGCAGTCTCTGGGCCATCCGTCTCGACACGCTCGAAGAGCGCTGCGTGGTCGACATACCGCGCGCGCAGTTCGGCGAAGCTTCTCTTTCGGCCGACGGCGAGTGGGCCACGGCGGCCTTCAAATCGAAGTTTCATCAGGGTCTGGTGGCAGGGCGCCTCGACGGGACGGGCTGGATTCAGATCCCGTTTCCCCGCACCTGCATTCACCCCCAGTTCCATCCGCTGGAGCCGGAGTGGATCGAGTTTGCCGGGGATCCCGCGCCCCGCATGCACCGGGTTAAGCGCGACGGCACAGGCCTCGAGTGCCTGTACCAGCACAGCAACGACGAGTTCGTAGTCCACGAGACCTTTCTCGGGCAAACCGGAGACTTGCTCTTCACCGTCTGGCCCTTTCGGTTATGCCGCATGGACTGGACCACTCGGGAAATCAGTACAATTGCCGAACACAATTGCTGGCATATTGCGCCGAATTCTTCGGGAAGTGAAGTGCTTTTCGATACCAATCATCCCGACCGGGGAATTCAGACCGTCGATGTGGCATCGGGTGCGATTCATGACGTATGCTCGGCCGGAGCCAGCAACGGAGGTTCGCAGTGGAAGACCTCCCGTTATGCTCTGGCAAAGGACTTCGCGGCTGCCCGCAGCGCGGCTTTGTCCGGCGGTAACGTAAGTTGGATGGAAGCGGGTACAGACACGGTATACGGGCCGCAGTGGACGCACCCCCATCCGTCCTGGTCGAGGGACGAATCGAAGATCGCCTTCGCCAGCGACCGCACAGGGACCACTCAGGTTTACGTGGCGGAAATTCCGAACCGCTGAACCACTTCTGAAGGATCGGTGGTAACCGGCTTCAGCTCATGGCCGGCTTTTTCGATCAGATACAGCTCATTTCGCGCCGGAATCAGTGCCAGCGCTTCACGCATCTCGTCTGGCGTGCCGAACGGATCGCGGGTGCCGTGGACAAACAGCACCGGAGTGCGCAAGTTCGGGAAATGGGCGGTTCGCAGCTGAGCGGCCTTCCCCGGCGGATGCAGCGGGTAGGAGAGCAACAGCAATGCGCCGGCAAGGTCAGGCTGCTCGGCAGCGACCATGCTCGACTGTCGGCCGCCGTAAGAATGTCCACCGAGATATACACGGGAATATCCGCTAAAAAGCCGCGCGGCTTCCACAATCCCCTCGCGGTCGCGTCCTGAGGTCGACGGATGCGGCGAACCACCGGAGCGCGCCCGGCGAAACGGCAGGTCGATGCGCAGCGCGTCGATGCCCGCGGCGGCGAACGCCTCCGCCAGAGCCACCATAATCTTCGCGTTGGAATTCGATCCGGCGCCATGCGACAACACGATGGCTGAGGTAGCTCCAGTCGCCCGGTGTAATGTCCCGCGGACCAGTCCCTGCTGTATGGCTTCGGTCATGCGACAGGCAGTGTGAATCGAAAGGTGCTTCCCTTCCCTGGCTCCGATTCGGCCCACATGCGTCCGTTGTGAGCCTCGACAATCTTACGGCAAATGGGAAGTCCAATGCCGGTGCCGGGTATTTCCTTTCCGACAAGCCTCCGGAACACCCCGAACACTCGCTGCAGCTGTTCCGGCTCGATCCCGGTGCCGTTGTCGCTGACAGCGAACTCCACCATGCCATCGCCGTTCTCCAAAGCGGATACATGAATACGGGGCGACTCTGCGGACCGGAATTTCAGGGCATTTGTCAATAAATGCTGGAATATTTGTGCAAGCTGGGAGGAATCCACCCATACATGCGGCAACGGGTCCGCGATAATGGTGGCTCCAGACTGCCGGACAAGCGCATCCACGTTCATCTGAGCCCACTGCAGCATCCCTGTCGCATCGGTGTCCTGTGGGTTCGTCCTGTCCGATCGGCCTGCCTGCGAGTACGCCAGAACGGAATTGAGCATCAACTCCATTTCCTTCGCACCGGTCGTGATGAAGCCGAGATAATCGACGGCGTCCTGATCCAGCACGCGGGCACAACGCCGTTGCAGCAGATCGACAAATGCTTTTACGGAACGCAGCGGTGCGTTTAAATCGTGAGAGACGATATAGGCAAACTCCTGCAGTTCTTTGCTGGCGCGGTCGGCGGCCTGTTTCAAACGCTGTCGCTCCGCGCCTTCGGAAAAGGTGAGCACGCATCCCGAATCGCCGACAGCCACCGTGCCTTCAACGCTCAGCGGATCCGCGCCCTTACGAACCGCCATTTCCGCAAATGGGAACGCCTGGCCCGCCCGGCGAGTATCAGAGGAAAACTCCGGAAAATACTCCGTCAGATAATTTCCCGCCGCATTTGTTCCCAAAATATGATTCGCTGCCTCGTTGCACCGGACAATTTGTCCGGTGGTATCGGCAATAATCACAGCCAAAGCCGTGCTCTCCATGGCGGTACGCCACAAGTCCGGCTCCAGTCCAACCGCGTTCGACACATTGACATCATACTCCGGTGACCCGCCGGAACGTAGCTGCAAGTGGTAAAATTTCCGCACATGCAGCGGAGACTATTCGTAACGGGAGCGCCCATGGTGTTACTTGGCCAGACAGCCGGACGCAGTTGGCAGGATGTTCAGAATCGGATCGAAACCGGGGAAATCCAGGGTTATCTGGCTATGGAGGATGTTCCCACGCCCGCGCTGATGCTGGATCTGGACGCCTTTGAGGCCAATGTCTCACAGATGGTGGCTCATTGCCGTACTCACAAACGTACTTTTCGGCCTCACGGTAAGACGCACAAATGCCCGGAAATCGCCAACCGCTTAATTCAGGCCGGAGCCGTGGGATGCTGCGCCGCCAAGATCAGTGAAGCCGAAGCATTCGCACGCGGCGGTGCAAAGGGACTGCTGGTGACTACCGCGGTGATCGGCCGGTACAAAATCGAACGCGCCATCGCGCTGGCACTGAAAAAGCCGGATACCATCTTCTCCGTCGACGATGCCCAGAACGTGCGTGATCTGAATGAGGCGGCCAAGGCCGCAAAAATCCGTCTGAACCTCGCCATAGACTTGTTTGTTGGAAACCGAACGGGCCTTCCAACGGGCGACAAAGCCGTTGAACTCGCGCAGGCAATCTCGAAGCTGAAGAACGTCAAACTTGCCGGTCTGCAGGCTTATGCCGGACACGCCTCACATCGCATGGGCTTCGACGAACGCGCCGCTTTCTCAAAAAGTTGCATGCTTCCCGCAGTCGAAACACGGCGTGCCATCGAGAAGGCCGGAATCGAATGCTCCCTCCTGACCGGCGGTTCCACCGGCACATACAACATCGACGTGGATATCGACGGTACAACCGAGTTGCAGCCGGGTTCGTTCATGTTCATGGATGTCGACTACAGCCGCATCGGCGGCAGGAACGGGCCTGTGTACAAGGACTTCCGCACGTCGCTGACGGTGCTGACAACCGTGGTGAGTCAGCCGACCGTGAACGATGTGGTTACTGACGGCGGACTCAAGGCCTTCTCCACCGACAAGCCCTTCCCGCCGGAGGCGATTCGCATGTGGCGCGACGGCCCTCAGCCATTCTCTGGCGCGACGTTCTCCTGGGGCGGCGATGAGCATGGCAAACTGAACCTCGCCAAAGCCTCGGGACCGCTGCGAGTCGGCGACAAGGTGGAGTTCGTTGTGCCGCACTGCGATCCCACCGTCAACCTTTATGACCGAATGTTTGTCTACCGCGGAACCAGACCGGAAGGCGTATGGAAAATCGCGGCCAGAGGACTGAGCCAGTAACAGCTCTATTCGACGCCGAGTTCCGCGGCCATTCTTCCGACCAGCGCGCGAAGATCGCGGACCTCGGCTTCAAGGGCCTGAACACGCTGCTCCAGTTCCGCTGAACCGTGGGCTCGGGCAGGCCCGGATTCCGCCGCGGCAGCGAGCGAAGCAAGGTCGGGCTCGCCCGACAGCAGGTGAATATAGCGAGCTTCCTTCTGTCCCGGAAGCCTTGGAATCTGCATCGCAAGCGGACCCGATGCGTGTCCGTGAAGATGCGTCAGCACGCGCTCCACTTCTTCGGTGTCGTTGAACTTGTGCATCCGTCCGGCGCGGTCGCGCAGTTCGCCGAGAGTCTGTGGCCCCCGCAGCATCAGTTCAGCCAGCACCGCGATTTCCCGACGCCCCAGATTCAGCATTTCCTGAACGCGCTGGCCGTACTTCGCCACGCGGTTCCCACCGCCCGTAAGCGATGCGATCAGCCGCTTCGCTCGCAGAGAATCGACGCTGTCTGAGACCACGTCCTCATCCCAGGAGACCGCAGGATCGCGGTTGGACTTCTGGTTACACGCGTTGACAAGCGCGTTCATTGTCATCGGATAGTATTCCGGCGTGGTGATATCCTTCTCGATCAAACAGCCGAGAATTCGAACTTCCACCTGGTCGAGCTGAGGCTCCATGTATTCAGGCTAGCGTGAGTTGACTGATTTTGACGGAAATTCCGGCAAATTAGTTCCGGAACCGAAATTCGGACGCTGGTGTCTGAGCCAGTGTCATGTTTGAACAAAGCATTCTCACACTCCAGAGGCGGCCGTGGACCATGGCCGCCTCACTCACTCTGCAATGTGCCGCGGCGGGCGCTGTGGTTCTGGTGTCGATCATTTCTGTCCAGCAGTTGCCCATGGTGCGCCTGCCCGCTCCGCTCCCTCCCGTTCCACGGATTCAGGGACCCGCGGTGGAATTAGTGGCCACCGGCGCTGCAGGTCGGGCAGGTGCGCTCAGCACTCCGCTGACCAACGTGCCGCAACGGCGCGTCTTTCAGGAACCCACCGGAATTCCCGCAAAAGTAGCTATGATTGTCGATCAAATCATAGGCGGCGCCGCCGTCTCCGGCACGGGCGCCGGTGTACCAGGCGCAGTCGCATACGGCGACGCAACCACCGGTGGCGCGACAGTGCTGCCTCCTCCTCCGGTGGCCGTCACCAGGATCGAACCTGCGCCAGTGAAGGTGGTGCGACTCGGCGGAGCGGTGCAGGAGGCAAAGCTGATCAACAAGGTGATTCCTCTATACCCACCGCTGGCCCGGGCGGCTCGAATTTCAGGTAAGGTGCAGTTGACCGCGCTGATTGGACGCGACGGCACAGTGAAGGAACTGCAGGTGGTCAACGGTCATCCGCTGCTGGTGCGAGCCGCGGTGGACGCGGTGCGCCAGTGGGTTTATTCTCCAACGAAACTGAACGGCGAAGCAGTGGAAGTAATCGCGCCAATCGACGTCAATTTCACTTTGTCGAATTGAGTAAAGCGCGCTCGCGGCGATGGTCGGCGATGCGGATCATAATCCAGAGCACGAAGAACAACCCGGCGGCAAACGCCGTCAGGTGCCACACGTGATCCTTGAGATAGTGAAGCGCATCGTTGCCCATGCTGCGACCCAGATACGCCAGGGCGAGATAGCGCGGCACGCGGGCACAGATGAACACGATCACGAACATCAGCGGCGAAGCGCCCAGTGCTCCCGAACAGATCACGAAGATCTTCATCGGCATGATGGGCAGCGGCACCAGCGCGGATATGAAGACCGTAAGCAGACCATAGTGGTCGAACCAGCGGCGCAGCTTCATAGTCCTGGGCAACGCAGTCCGTTTCTCAAGGAATATTTCCCCGCCTTTGTGCGCCATGTAAAACAGGAACAGATTGCCCAGCGTCGAGCCCGTGACGGCGATCAGTGACAACCAGATAAACTCGTCGGGCCGCTTCGCCGCCAGGAAGACCAGCAGCACGTCGACACCGCTCGGCACCGGAATGCCGGCACCGTCAAGCAGAGCTGCGAGAAACAGGCCCCACGGGCCCCACCCCACCAGCGTATCGAGCAGCTTCTTCATTCGCCCAGCAACCCGCGCAACGCCGCTTCATCGATGACGCTGACACCCAGTGCGCGCGCCTTGTCCAGCTTGGAACCCGCGTCTTCACCCGCCACAACATAGCTGGTCTTCTTGCTCACTGAGCCGGATACCTTTCCACCGGATGCCTCGATTTTTTCCGTCGCTTCCTCGCGGGACCAGACCGGCAGCGTGCCGGTGAGGACGAAGGTCTTTCCCTGCAAAGGACCGCCCGTGCGGCGCTTCTCATGAGTGAGCTGCAGCCCGGCGTCGCGCAGGCGCCCGATCAGTTCCACATTACGCGGTTCAGCGAAGAACCGCATGATGCTGTGCGCCACCTTGGGGCCGACTTCGTCAGCGCCCTGCAACTCTTCTTCCGGCGCGGCGCAAAGCGCGTCGAGGCTGCCGAAGTGTTCGGCCAGTATGGTTGCGGTGCGCTCGCCCACAAACGGGATGCCGAGGCCGTTCAGAACGCGAGGCATCGGCTGTTTGCGGGAGTTGTCGATGTTGGCGAGGACGCGATCGGCGGACTTCTGTCCCATGCGTTCGAGCTGCAGCAGTTGATCCATCGTCAGCGAGTAGAGGTCGGCGACGCTGCGCAGATGGCCGCCATCGACAAGCTGATCCACCAACGCGTCGCCCATGCCGTCGATGTTCATAACCGGCCGCGCGGCAAAGTGGAGGATCGACTCCTTGAGGCGAGCCGGACAGTTGGTGTTGAGACAGCGGCTCGCCGACTCGCCAGCTTCGCGCGCCACCTGACCGCCGCACACTGGGCACTGCGCGGGCATCTGGAACGGTCGGCGCTGAGCGCCCTCCCGGCTGACGCGCACTACCTTCGGAATCACGTCGCCACTGCGTTCCAGCACCACGGTGTCGCCGATCTGCAGGCCGAGGCGCTCGATCTCATCTTCGTTATGGAGTGTGGCTCGGGAGACGGTGACGCCGCCTACAAACACGGGCCTGAGATGCGCGACCGGAGTGAGAGCTCCGGTGCGTCCCACCTGGACCTCGATATTGTCGACCTCGGTCTCCGCCTGGCGCGCCGGGTACTTGAAAGCGATGGCCCAGCGCGGCGCTTTCGCAGTCCAGCCGAGTCGCTGCTGCTGCGCCAGCGAATCCACCTTCACGACAATGCCGTCGATGTCGTATTCCAGCGTGTCGCGCCTTACGTCCCACTCGGCTATGAATTCCAGCAGCTCTTCGAGCGAGTGGCAGAGACGGCGGTTCGGATTTACTTTGAAGCCGAGCGCACTCATACGGTCCAGCGATTCCCAGTGACTTTCCAGGACCGGAGCGCCATTCTGCAGAAGCAGGTAGGCGAAGAACTCCAGCGGGCGCGACGCGGTGACAGCCGGTTCCAGAACACGCAGTGCTCCGGCCGCGGCGTTGCGGGGATTGACGAACTTCGGCAGACCGGCGAGTTCGCGTTCCGCGTTCAGCCGTTCGAATCCCTTGCGGTTCATCAGGCACTCGCCACGTACTTCGAGATCGGGCATGGCGTCGGACTTGAGACGCAGCGGAAGGGAGCGGATGGTCTTTGCGTTCTCGGTGACGTCTTCGCCCACGCGGCCGTCACCGCGGGTGACGGCGAGGTGGAAACCGGCGCCGCGGTAGTGCGTCGCCATGGAGAGGCCGTCGAGTTTCAGCTCCGCTACGTAAACCGGCAGCTGCGTTTCGCCGAGTCCGTCGCGGACGCGAACGTCCCAGGCGCGCAGTTCCGCTTCATTGAGCGCGTTGTCGAGGCTGAGCATCGGCGCGCTGTGCCTGACCTTAACGAATCCCTCGCGCGGCTTGCCGCCAACGCGCCGCGTCGGCGAGTCCGGTGTAACCAGTTCGGGATGCTCGGCTTCCATCGACTGGAGGCGGCGCATGAGCGTGTCATACTCGGCGTCGGTGATGGAAGGCGTGTCGAGAACGTAATAGAGGTGTTCGTGGTGACGCAACTGCTCTCGGAGTTTTGCGATCTGCTCGGTTACGGGCTCGGCCATTCTTCGTCTGTCTACAATTGTCTGGTAGGAGTTCGCTTATCTCGGCCTGGCAAAACGCTTTCCTTATTTACAATCCTTTGGCGGGGAAGTTCAACCGGGAAAGCAGCCGACTTCTCCAACGTACCATCGACGCCTTAGCGGCCCAGGGTCATCGCGTGACGGCGATGCCGACTCGCGGACCGTGGACGGCTGGCGCGATTGCGACCGAGTGCGTGGCGGCGGGTGCGGACCTGGTGATCGCAGCCGGTGGGGACGGCACGGTCAACGAAGTCGCCAACGGGATCATCGGAACAGACGTGCCAATGGCGATCCTGCCGGGCGGTACGGCGAACGTACTGTCGGTAGAACTGGGACTGGGCACTCGTCTGGTGAGCGCGGCGCGGCGGCTCAGCGAAATGGTACCGGCGCGGATTGCGGCCGGACGGCTGGAGACCACGTCGGGCTCGCGCTACTTCCTGACGATGGCGGGCATCGGCTTCGACGCGATGATTGTGCATCACGTCGACCCGGAGTTGAAGCAGCGGCTGGGACGCGCGGCCTACTGGGTGAGCGGATTCAGCCAGCTTGGCCGACCGTTGCCCCAGATCGATGTCAGGGTGAACGGCAGCGAGAAGCGATGCAGCTTCGCCCTGGCGAGCCGGGTGCGGAACTATGGCGGCGACCTCTGGATCGCGCGCGGAGCGTCGCTGTTCAGCGAGCAATTCGAGGTAGTGCTGTTCGAGGGTACCAGTTCGCTGCCGTATCTGGGGTACCTGTTTGCAATCCTGGTCGGTCGGTTAAAGGGAATGGACGGCGTCTCGGTGATGCATGCCAACTTGATCGAGCTAAACGCCCGAGAGGGCGAGGAGATCTATGTCCAGGTGGATGGCGAGCCTGGGGGGAAGCTTCCGGCAACGGTTTCGATAGTGCCGTCCGCTGTCACGCTGATGGTCCCACCGACATTTCGCGACCGGCACTCGCGGACCACGAACCATGGATAATCTGACGCACTCCATGACGGGTCTGCTTCTGGGCCGGGCCGGGCTCCGGAAGTTTCACCCGCAGGCGACGCTGATCCTGTTTCTGGCGGCGAACATGCCGGACATGGACGCTGTCAGCGCGGTGGGCGGGGCCGCAAACTACTTTCAGTATCACCGCTGGATCACGCATGCGCTGGTCTCGATCCCGGTGGTTGCGCTGATCCCGGTACTGTTCGCCTGGGCATGGCGGCGAAAGGAGAAGCCTCAGTTTCTGGCCGGGTGGGTGCTGTCGATGATCGGCGTTGGCAGCCATCTGCTGCTCGATTACACCAATCCGTACGGGATTCGGCTGTTTCTGCCGTGGGATACGAGCTGGCCGATGCTGTCGACCACCAGCTTGATCGACGTCTGGATCTGGGCGATTCTGCTGACCGGGACGTTGTGGCCGATGCTTGGCAGGCTGGTGAGTTCGGAGATCGGAGCCAAACAGGAGACTGGGTCCGGTCTGGCGATTGTGGCTCTGTCGCTGCTGGCTCTGTATGACGGCGGCCGCTGGGTGCTGCATGAGAAGGCGGTGGCGCTGCTGGACAGCCAGATGTACAACGGCGAGAGCCCGCTGCGGGTCCACGCGTTCCCCGACCAACTGAACCCGCTGGTGTGGCAGGGCATTGTCGAGACCGGCGCGTTCTTCATTGAGCGGCGCGTGACGATGTTCGGCTCGGCTGCCGAATCCCAGGGTAAGGTTTACTTCAAGCCGGAGGCATCTCCGGCGATCACGGCCGCGGCTCAGGATCCACTATTCCGGCGGCTGGCCGAGTTCTCGAAAGTGCTGCACTGGTCAACCACTCCGACGTCTGAGGTGGAAGGCGGGAGCCGCGTGACTGCGATGGACCTGTATTTTGGGTTCTCCGCGTCGGCAGTGGTGGACAGCCGAAATCGAGTGGTGGACTCAGCTTTCGAGTTCTGATTCCGGCGGACCGATTTCACGCAGCAGCGAATCGGCGAGCTTCTCGGGGTCGACGTGGTACTGGCCGCTGCGAATGCGGGCGGCGAGTTCGGCCAGCTTCGCTTCGCGCTCGGGCGTTCCGGCAGTTTGCTCCCGGATGCGACGGGCCAGGTTGGCGAGTGAGTTGGGGTCGCCCATCACGCCTCAGGGTACCAGAGGGAGCCTCCGCCATGGATCTCCCTCTCGCCCGTTCGGCGTTATGCCGTCTGGTCCTGCTTCCGGACGGTGCCTTCCTCGCCCACCGAGATGTCTTCGGCCCCGGTGTGGCGCAGCAGTTCTTTGGCCCGGCTGACGGCGACGCCGTCGACGCAATGGACGGAAAGCAGAGCGCCTCCAGACCGGATGCGCCCCTCGTATCGTTTAGCCTCATACTCGGGTAGTCCCATCCCGGCGAGGGCTCCGGCGAGACCGCCGATTACGCTGCCGGCTCCGAACCCGGCGAGCGCCGCCATGATCGGGCCGGCCGCTATGAAGGGCCCGATACCGGGTATAGCGAGGGCTCCGATGCCAGCAAGCCAGCCGAAAGCCCCGCCCAGCACTCCGACGGTAGCGGCTCCGGCCGTTGCTCCCTCGGGAGCCTTTGTATGTTTCTCGTAGCCGATGTCCTTGGTTCCGACATTGTCGGGCAGAAGCACGGAAACGTCCTCCGGGCGAAGTCCGGTGGTTCGGAGCGATTCAACCGCTTCTTCGGCGTGTTCTTTGTTGCTGTAGATTCCGTAGACGGCCTGAGCCATTCGTGAGGATCCTCCGCCGGATAGACGCTGTAAACGGCGAAAGGGCGACGTCTTGTATTGACGCCGCCCTTTCGGTGCTTTGCGGGTAAAGATTGTTGTGACGGTTACAGAAGGCGGAAGTTGACTTCCACGTTGGCGCTGACTGCGACGGGTTTGCCGTCTTTGAGGCTCGGTTTAAACTTCCATTTCTGAACCGCTTCGATGGCTTTCTCGTCGAGGCCGAGTCCGAGGGGACGGACCACGCGGATGTTTGTTGTGCTGCCATCGGGCAGGATCACGATGGAGAGCAGAACGGCTCCCTGGAATTTGGCTTTGCGGGCCTCTTCCGAGTATTCCGGTTCCGGCTTGTAGATCGGGATTGGGGAGGATACGCCGCCGCCGATTCGGTAGACGCCGCCGCCTGTTCCGCCTCCGCTTCCGGGGCCGAAACCCGCGCCAGTGCCAGAACCCACGCCGCCGCCACGGCCGCTTCCGATGCCCCCACCGGAGCCAGAGCCGTTGGAGGGCGGTCCGGGGATGCCGGTGGGCAGACCATAGTTATTGGCTGTGATCTGGGGCAGGTTGGCGTCAGACTGCACGATGATAGTCGGCTCCATGACGAGCTTCGGGTTTGGATTGTTGATTTCCGCCGATGGAGGAACAAACTGCCGTTTGGCGATCTTCGGCAACTTGCCCTGGCTGGCCGGTAGCGGGTTTCTGTTACCGCCGCCACCACCGCCGCCCATGAGGTCCTTCTTGATGGGGGCGGGCTTGTATGCATCGATATCGAGAGGCATGACCAGCGTGACGGCTTCCCTCGCTTTTTCCTGCACGGTCTTGTTCGTACCGATCACGAGGAGCGCGGTCACGAAGCCCATGTGGATGAGAAGCGACGAAACGCCAGCCCGACCCTTATTCGCGCTGCCGCCCCAAATGTCCTTCACCGGGACAGGTTTGGAGGTGACCTCGAGAGGGGGCAGCTTCGGGGGATTTATGAGTTCCCGAACGTTTTCGCTGAACGACTGAAACCACGATTTGTCCGTCTCGGCGAGTAAAAGCCGATCCAGGTTGTCGTTTGGCTGCAAAACTGGTGCGCCGGAGCTGGTGCGATCAACGTTCATTTCCTGCTCGAGTTCCTCATGCTGCGCAATCATAGACGGTATCCTTATCCGAAGTCCTCAGACCGTCAACTGTAGAGACGCCGGGTTGAAACACGGAGTTGCAGCTATCTACGGAAAAGTGTAGCACCGGATGACGGTTCCGGCGGAGCGTCCTTTCGCGCTGCATCAATGCTTTAGCTACCATGACAACCTTGTTGATGACGGTGCGCTTCCAAAAGATGGATTTCTGGCTGCGCTGATTCAGGCGTAGACAGAGCATCTCGGGGACCAAAGCGCAAAAAGAACTAAATCTATGACTTAGGTGATTTTCGGTGGAGGGTTTGCGTGTGTATCTGTCCACAGAGTGAAAAAAGAGCTTCATGTCGAACGCGCTCGGGACGGGTGGCGGAGATGGCATCCAGGGATTCCGCCGGCGGGTGTGCCGTTCGGGAACATGACTAATGTAAAAATGTTGAACTTTTTCCGTGGCCCTCTGGTTTTCGTAATTCATATTACTCTTGACAAGACACAACGAGCGGTCTGGGAGTGGAACAGTCATTGCTTTACCTGGTTCGGGTTGTTGCTGTCTTCTGGTTTTGCCACCAGGCCACTGTGCTCGAGGGCGAGCTGGACGATTTGGTCGAAGATCGCCGGGTGCTCCTTTTTGACGAAGGTGGTTACGACCCATTCGATTTCGGTCAGGTCGGCTTCCCAGGGGAAGAGGACGCGTTCCCGGCTCGGGTGGCGGCTGGGATCGAGCTCTGACGGGCGTTTCGGTTTGGGCTCCTTTGGCGTTGCGTTGGGCAGCGAGGGCTCGCAGCGCCAGGGTTCCTT
>JAWXCM010000392.1:0-9544 GCA_034408745.1 Bryobacteraceae bacterium | reverse complement strand
TCGACCGTCTGGAACGTGGCCAGCGCGTTTCCCTCATCGGCCACTCCACCGGAGGCCTGATCTGTGCGATGCTCGCCGCCAGCACCATACGGTGGACTCGGCCGGGCTCCATGGCGGCGAGCATCGCACAGATCAGGCCTCCGGTGGAGTGGCCGATGAGGGAAACGCGCTGGCCACGTTCCAGACGGTCGACGGCTTTGAGCAGCCAGTTGGCGGCGGTTTCCACAGCAATTTCACGCCCGTGACGGCGCATTCCGCCATATTCCGGAAAAGCCAGTGCATATACGCGGAAATGCCGGCTGAATTCTTCGATATTGTGCCGCCACCAGCGGTTCGACCCGGCGAGTCCGTGCAGGAGAATCAGCGGTGGACCGTTGCCGCGGACGTCGCGATGCAGCATCATGGAGCGGCGGCTGCGGCGGGCGCCTGTTTCGCCATGCGCAGTACTGGCAGTGTCTCGCCGTTGGGCAGGTCGAGTGCGTATGGCAGCACGGGCTGGTAGCCGTGCCGTGCGTACAAGGCGACGCCGGTGAGCGTGGCGGTGAGTTCGAAACGGTGGAAGCCGGCCGCAAGCGCCGCGCTCTCGCACGCCTGCAGGATGGTGGTTCCCAGACCCTGGCGCGCGAACGACGGATGGATGAAGAAGCCCCGGATGCGAGCTGGATCGGTCGCGGGGTCGAGCAGCGCATCGTCCTTCACCGGTGAGTTGCCGCTTCCGAATGCGGTGCGTCGCCTGCTCCATCCACCGCATGCGACGGCGATGGCGGGCTCGGGTGTCTCCACCATGTAGTAGGTCCTGTCGGCGATCAGCCGCGGGTCGATGCCGTACACGGTGCCCAGCGCTCCATCGATCTGGCGCTGCGTGTAATCGCCCTTCTGCAGGGCTCGCGCGGAGCGCTCCACCAGTTCAGTCAGCGCGGGAATATCTTCGGCCTGTGCGAGCCGGAGTCGCAGATTATCCGACATTTACTTATCGTACAGGCAGGCTTACCCGGGCTCTGAAGGCCACTATTGCGCCGCGGGAACATGGTCCTGTCCCCGGTCAGTCAGGTGCCTTCGCCCGACTGCAACAACTGCGCGACCGTTCCGATCAGCGAGCGGTTCCGCCACATTCGGGAATTCTGCTCGAGGAACCGGCGCATCGTACGGTACTGGCGGCGCCCGATATCCCAGTAATTCGCTTCGTTCCGTAACTGAGCATCGGTCGCGAGGGTGCTGACGGCTCTCTGCTGCGATTGCTGGGCGGATCCGGCGTCCGCCAGGGCTATGACCTGAAACCAATTCAGGTATGAGATACCGCTGCGTTCATCGCCAGGCATCGCGTGAATACTGAGAATGGATTCGCGGTGCCGCTCGGAATCCGGTCGCTCGGGATCGTTTTCGCGAAAGCGGAGGAGAAGCATGAGTTTCAAGTGAGACTGTGCCAGAAAACCCGGGTGATCGAAAGTGCCCGCCGCACGGCATTCCTCGATAAACGTAGTGGCAATTACATGGGCCTCGATCGCTGAATCGAGGTCCTGGGGCAGTCGGCTCAACTGCCAGCGCCAGTGCCGCAGACCGGCTGTGCGCCTGTGGCACAGGGCGTATGCAAGGGTCGCGGCAGGTGAACCGTGCGGATCCGGGTACTGGCTGGCCGTCCTGGACAGAGCCTCCTGAACCAGTTCGAGGGAGGCGCTTGCGCCGGCAAGATTCCCGTTCACTTCGGAAAACGAAGTGGCGTACGAAAGCAGGCCACGGGTGCTCAGTAAACCAGCACTCCTGAGTTCGTCGAACAGGCGATTGGCAAGCCCGTATTGCTCGGCGTCCGCGAGATGCCGCGCGATGTCTTCCGTGCCGACGGGCAGGCCACCGGGGTGGTGCAGGCAGAAGTAGCCGAGACACCTTGCTCCAAAAACATCCCTGTCACGGTACTGCTTCGTCAAAGATTCCAGCGGTTCCTTGTTGGCGACCCAGTCCCTCGCGATCGTCGTCTGGTACTCTTCCAGCGAGTCGGCCGGCAGCAAGCTCCGGGGAGGAGAGACGTGGATCCCCGGTTCCAGAGTCTCTGCGCGGCGCAGGACGGACTCCAGCAGCGCGTGGACGGGGCTGTCTGGACGGCCCTTTCGGGCGTCCTCTAACGCGATTTGCACCTGGTTCACGACCCGTTCCACTTCTTCCCAGTCAAGAGCCGCACCATCATATTCGTAAAAGATTACGCGCGACAGCTTCACGTCAAACGGCAGTTCCGAACCTTTGCGGCAAATCAACACGGTACCCGCGGGCGACATGACATGCCGGATCCCGAGTTCATAGAAGACGTTGGGGTTGTCGAGCGAGAGGTCGGCCAGAACGACTGCCTGATCACGGAGGTCCTTGAACATCTCGGAGTGGATCAAAGCGGATCCGGTTCGTTCGTCAGCCCGAATCGGTTTCAGACCCGCCTGCTTTACCGCGCGCTGGATCAGCACCCGGTAGACTTTGTCGAAGTCGTACATTCTGGCTGTGCCGTCGGGAATAAGCTTTTTTCCGAACGGCATCACAACAAAGCAGGCTTCCACGCCGTTGCTCACTGGGCACTCCTCCACAAGAACCCTGGTCCCAACAGTCTGGGCGTGTTGGGAGGGCACCACCGCCGTTAAAGAACCGTATCACATCGTCGAATCGTGAAGAGAAAAGCGTGGCGTGATCGTGCTCGTTGTTGTGGCGCGACCATTGAACAACTGGAGAGTGCCGGAGCCATCGGGAACGCCGCGTGCTGGGGCGCTTTCCGGGTCAGATTTTCCAGCAGATCAGCTTAAGGTCGGTCATCTCTTCGATGGCGTAACGCGGGCCCTCACGGCCGGTGCCGCTTTGCTTGACGCCTCCGTATGGCATATGGTCGGCGCGGTACGTCGGCACGTCGTTGATCATCACGCCTCCCACCTGCATACGCCTGGCCGCGGTGAAAGCGCGTTCGATATCGCGGGTAAAGATTCCGCTTTGCAGGCCATACACACTGTCGTTCACAGCGTCGATTGCCTCATCCAGTGTGCGGTATGTGTTTACCGAAACCACCGGCCCGAAGACCTCGTTGCATGACAAATCGGAAGTCCGGTCTACGTTGCTGAGAATGGCGGGCGTGACTGTCGCGCCGGTCCGCTGGCCGCCAGTAAGCAGACGCGCGCCCTGTTTCACCGCATCGCACACCCAGCTCTCCACGCGCTTCGCCTCCCCTTCGTTGATCAGGGAAGTGATGTCGCTGGTCTCATCGAAGGGATGTCCGATGCGAAGCTTCCGCGTGGCGGCGGTGAAGCGACCGAGGAACTCAGTGGCAATGGTTTCGTGGACGTAAATGCGCTGCACGGAGATGCAGACCTGGCCGCTGTTGGCAAACGACCCGGTGACGCAGCGAGCGACCGCGGTATCGAGGTCGGCGTCTGGTTCCAGCACGACGGCGGAGTTACTCCCAAGTTCGAGAGTTACTCGCCGGAGTCCCGCAGCCGCGCGTATTGCGGTACCGACGGGCACGCTGCCGGTGAAGGTCACCATGGCGACGTCGGGATGCGAGACCAGGGCGAGCCCAATCCGCGAGCCGTCGCCCGTAATCACGTTGTATGCGCCCGCGGGTGCGCCGGCTTCTTCAAACGCGCGGGCGAGTCGAAGGGCGCTCAGCGGTGTCGCCGTGGCGGGCTTGTGGATTACGGCGTTGCCGCCGGCCAGCGCGGGCCCGATTTTGTGCATTGCCAGATTCAGCGGAAAGTTGAACGGTGTGATGGCGGCGATGATGCCCAGCGGCTCGCGAACCGTCATGGCCATGCGGCCCTTGCCTGTCGGAGCCGCGTCCATCGGGACAACCTCGCCCTGAAGCCTGCGGCCCTCTTCCGCCGCCGCCAGAACCGTCTGGACCGTGCGCTCGGCCTCGAGACGAGCTTCGCGGATCGGCTTCCCGGTTTCCGAGCAGACCGCGCGCGCGAAGTCCTCAATATCGCGCCGCAGTAAATCGCAAACACGCCGGAGTAACTCGGCGCGCTCGTAGTTAGTCAGGCGCGACATAGCCCGCGCACCCTCACGAGCCGCTGTTACGGCTCGTGAAACGGTGTTGTCGTCAGCCCTGAATACCCGCCCTGTTTCGCTGCCATCCCAGGGAAGGCGAACCGGCGTTTCTTCGCCGTCAGTGATCCACTCGCCGCCGATATACATCGTGCCTTCAGGATAGCGGCAGGCGAGTCGGAACGAAAGGTCCAGCGAAGGCAACCTGTCACGCTGATCAACGTATCGGGTCGGTGAGGACGGCTGTCTTCTGCACGGGATCGCCATACAAGGCGCCCACCACAGCTCCGAACAACACATGCAGCAGCATGAACAGAATGGGGCCAACCACCACAGGCGAAATATTCTGAAAGAACGCGCCGGCACTCGAGTGAACGGTGTCGCTGACCGGGTTCATTTCCGCGATTCCACTCATGCACAAACCGGCGAGTAAACCATGCGACAGCCCGATTCCCGCCCCTGCGACCGTGCCTGCCTTCTGCATGGCGAATTCGAAGCACGCTGCATAGAAACACGCGGCATAGAAACACGCGATGATCGATCCCATCGCGAGGTGCATTGCGAAGCCCGCCAGCCAGCGAAGGGCTCCCGGGTGCGGCACCGCGAGGCTGCCGAGGATTACCTCCAGGCTGGTGTTTACACCTGCCAGTCAAATCGCGGCAATCACTGCTCTCATGGCCAGGAGTCTGTCGGAGAGAAAAGCAACAACAAATTTGACCGGGGATGTTTCCAACGGGGCGCGAACTTTGTAACCAGGGTCTATGAACTCTACCGAGAGCCAGCGCCCGGCATTTGATGAGCGAAGCATCGCAGCGGTTCTGCCGCTTCAGTGCAGGAGACGGCCCAATGAGAACATCCCCATCTCCCGAGGGCAGGTTCGCCAAACTCGTCGAGGAGTTCTTTCTGGAGCGACTCATTCGTCAGCGCAACTTGAGTCCGCAAACCGTGGCAGCTTATCGCGACTGTTTCCGCCTCCTGTTCGAGGTTGCCCGCGACCACCGAAATAAGCCCCGGACCGGCTGGTGCTGGCCGATCTGGATGCTCTCCCTTGTGCTCGCATTTCCGGATCATCTGGAGAAAGACCGGAAGAACTCGATTCGGGAGTCCGAATGCGCGCCTCGCCGCTCTGCGGTCATTCATGCGTTTTGCCGCGCTCAAGGAGCCGGATTCGCTCGCTCTGATACACCACCCTGCGCTCGCCATTCCGATCAAGCGCTGTAGCCGGCCGCTTGTGGGATTCCTGTCACGCGAGGAGGTGCAGGCGATCATCAACGCGCCTGATGCATCGACCTGCGCAGGACAGCGTTCACCTGCGCGGCAAGGGTCGTAAGAATCGAACGGTACCCATCTGGCCTGCCACTGCGGCACAGATCCGGCGATCACGGAACGCTTGAAGCGAGCTACGAGAACGGCAGCTACGAAGTGTGCCAGCCTGGCCGGCAGCCTAACCCCAGTGACTAAAACGAAAACCCGGGAGCGGATACCCCGGGTTTTCGACGGACCAGCGTGCAGAGCAGAGGGAGGGGTTCAACTCTTGCGCGTCGGTTAACGTTCGCCGTTCAACTCGATGCGGAAGGCTTCGACGCCACCATCGGAGTCACCGCCCCAGATGATGTTGCTCCCCCACAGCGTGTGGAACGCTGTGGCCCCGGCGTGCGATTCGGCCCAGAGCTCATCACCACCCCAAATGATGTTGTTCGCCCAGCTGGACTCGTCGCCACCCCAGATAATGTTGTTCGCCCAGCTGGCATCGTCACCACCCCAAATGATGTTGCTTCCCCACACGGCGGCAGGGCCGTACAGGAACTGCCCCGAATTTGCCATGGTCACTCGGCCGTTCACCAGGACAGCAGTTGGCGAGGCGGCCGAAGAGCCCGCAGGAACCACATGTGTGCTGTTGAGCGCGGCCCAGACGTCCAGATATCCTGCCCCGGTGCTGAACAGGTTATGCCGGATCTGGTACGTGACACCGGTCGCGGGGTCGGTCAGATCTGTCGACTGTGTCGGGAATGTCTTCCGGGCGGTCTTCATCAGGCGTGCCTTCACCGTGTCCGGCGTGGCACGCGGATCCTTCTGCAGCAGGAGCGCGGCAGCTCCAGCGACCATCGGGGAGGCCATGCTGGTTCCGCTCAGGCGCAAGTAGTCGGTCGAAAAGTTCGTCCGAACGGTCTGGATATAGTACGCCACGGGTACCAGATTGTTGGGCGTGCTCTTCTGCTGGGATAGCGAGGTTGCGGCCATCAACGACACAATTCGATTGCCCGGTGCGACAAGATCAGGCTTGACGACATGGTCAATCGCCGAAGGGCCCTTACTCGAATAGCTGGCGAGTATGTCGTCGCCGGTCATCAGGGTTCCACGATCGTTCATCGCGCCCACCGTAATCACCTGCGGGTGATTCCCAGGGCTGCTGATCGTGCCGTATCCCTGTGTGCCTGCCGAGTTGTTGCGGCCCTGGTTTCCGGCAGCGACTACGACAACGATGCCGGCCTCCCACGCCCGGCCAACTGCCTGACACAGCGGATCCACTGTCCAACTCTCAAATACCGGTCTGCCGAGCGAGAGGTTGATTACCTTAATGCGAAGAATGTCCTTCAGCAGGATTGCGTGCTCAATCGCTTCAAGCACCGCTTCATCGGATCCCGCGCCATTCTTGTCCAGCACGCGGAGATTAACCAGTTCGATGGAGTCACCCATCCCCTGAAACTGTACCGGGCCCGAGGAAGAAAGCTTGCCGTTTCCTGCGATTATGCCGGCGACATGCGTGCCGTGTCCGAAACGGTCGGTCGTCGCCGGGTCGCCGGGGACGAAGCTCGCCGAGTAGATAATCCGGCTGCGCCCAGTAGCCTCGCGGTTCAAGTCGGCCGTTGTGGTAATACCGCTGTCAACGACGGCCACCCGCAATCCGGCACCCGTGAAACCGGCTCGTCGTGCCAGGTCCACGCCAACGGCCGGCCCGGCGAATTCCAGATGCGGCCGTACCGTGCGGTTCGGCGAGATGTAGTGCACGTTCGGGTCGTTCGAGAGTTCGTGAATGGCCGACGCGGACATAGTATAGGAGGCGAAGCGTAGCTTTGCAAATACGCGCCGAACCTTCCCGCCTTTCTTCAGGACTTTTAAGAAATCACCCAGGGATGGTGTCGTCGCATACTGCACAAGGACGTCTATGGAGTCCCCAGTTGCCGGAAGGTCCGGTGCCAGTTTCCCAGCAGGAATACCCAAAGCGGACCCGGCCAGGGCAAGACTGAGCAGCGCGGCGGCTGCGATTAATCGTTTGGATCTCATATGTGGATACCTGATTCAGCATGAACCGTGTCGCCGCAACTATCCATCAGACAGGTCACTCAGAGCGGACGGTATAGGTGTGCATTTCCCACTCTGATTCTGTTTACTCCTGTGTCGGCCCGGAAATAGTCCGTGCGCCCGCTGGGAATATTTCAGCACCTGACGGGGATCGGACCGCCAGTAAGATTGTCTGCCAGGTCGCTCTGCAGCTGGCGGACTTACCGGACGTTCAGGATTGTCCGCGGTAACGCAGCTGCGGGAGGGCCGCCACGCAATCTGATTGAGGAATGGACGCTCGGAACGGGTGTCAGGCTGTGCAGTCAGGTGCTGGAAAAGCAAGATCCTGAAAGCAATGCGTTAAGCCTAACCTGGCGTAGCCGGAACCAAACAGGTCCGAGTATTATGCCGGAATGGGGCTGACTGCTGACCGAACGGCACGAAAAGCAAATCGCGGCATGCTTTCCTGTTGGGATCGAATTTTGCTGGTTGGCACGCTGCCGAAGATCTGCTACGCCGACGGTATGACCTCCTGTTTGTTTGTACGAGCGCAACATCCGGATCTTCGACTATCCCAGATTCGCCGAACCGTTTCGCGACACGTTACGCAAGAATTCCAGCCAAAGATACTTGAATTGTGAAACCACCGGCCGTCTGTCCTGCGATCTTGTCGTCGAGACGAGAGCGAAGGGGGACGCCCGATGGAGACGTTCACAAAGCTGTTTGGCACCCTGCTGGTTTTTGTATACCACTGTTTCGACAGGGTGGTCATCCACGGATATCTGAGCGGCCTTTCGCGGCCGGGGCAGGTGGTTCACTTTTTCCGGGATGTAGTCGGAGAGGCGGTGACCGACAAGGCGGTGCTGTCGCGGCGGACCAACGAGTATCAGGCGATGTCCACCACGCGGACAACCCGAGTCAGGCACCAGGTATTGCCGCGAAGCCCGTCCCAAACTCGACGAAGACCTGGCCGAACTGCGGAAGCGAAAGGTCGACTTCCTGGTCTGCTTCGGCGATCTTGTGGACGCTGCCAGCACCCGCGAACTGGAGCGCGCCTGGCTCGGCCAAACCGTGCGGCGGATCGGCAACACTGGTCTGACCACACGGTTCGTGCTCGAAAACGCTGCGCTCAGACGCTCACCAAAGCGGAGTTCATGGCCGAGGCGGGGCAGACCGAAAGCTACTTCTCTCTCGACCACGGCGGTGTGCATTTCGTTGTGCTGGACGCCTGTTACCGCAAAGACGGGATCTCGTACGACGCTGGAAAGTTCGACTGGAAGGACACCGATATCCCAGCTGTCGAGCGGGAGTGGCTGAGCTGATTCGCGACCTGGCGCAAACGAACCATCCCGTTATCGTGTTTGTACACCAGCGGCTCGACGAGGTTAACGTGCACAGCGTTGCAGGAGCAGCCGTGGTCAGGGGCATACTCGAGCACTCCGGCAAAGTCTCAGCAGTGTTTCAGGGCCATTCTCATCAGAATGAATATCAGGATATAAATAGCATTTATTACTGCACAATGCGAGCTGTGATCGAAGGCAGAGGCGCGGGGAATAATGGGTATTCCGAGATCGCTTGTGTTTGAGGACGGCGCCGTCAAATTGGATGGCTGCCGTGCGCAGCGACAATACGAACTGGCAAAACGCACGAACGTCGGTCCGCCGCGCGATAATAAATAGCCGCTGCTTATTTGCCGTTCAATGGCCAGGCGTTTGTTACACAAGAGTGGTCCTGGTTTTGTCATGAAAAGGTTATCAATATTTCTGCTGGCAGCCGGTTTGGCTGATGTGATAGCGTGAAGCCAAATGGCGCTTCGACTGTTGTTACTCACTGCCACGCTGCTGGTCTGTGCCCAGGCGGCCGAGCCTGTCCGTATTCTCCTTCTCACTGGTGAGCAGGGCGGTCCTTATCACGCATGGGAGCAGACGAATCCTGTGCTGAAGAGCATCCTCGACAAGGCCGGTCTGTTCGCTGTGGATGTCCTGACAGCTCCGCCAAAGGGTGGCGATTTTTCGAACTTCCGCCCGGAATGGTCCAAATACAAAGCCGTCGTGGCCAACTACGATGCGCCCGATGAGCGTTGGCCGGCCGAACTGAAGGAGTCGTTTGAGACCTACGTCCGCAATGGCGGCGGCTTTGTGTCCGTGCATGCGGCAGACAACGCGTTTGCGGGATGGCGCGCCTACAACCTGATGATCGGCATCGGGGGATGGCGGGGGCGCGATGAGAAGTCGGGGCCGCTCTGGTATTACCG
>JAWXCM010000391.1:0-9892 GCA_034408745.1 Bryobacteraceae bacterium | reverse complement strand
GGGTATCTGGGCGGTACGGGCTCGGACAGCATACAGGCGATGACGCTGCTGGGATCGACGCTGCTGGTGGTTGGGACGACGGATGTTCGCTTCCTGCTGACGGCGTCACTGGCCGGTCGGCTCGACACGTGGATTGCGGCGATTTCGCTGGTGACTTCGTACGGGGTGACTGTGTCGCCGACGGGTTCAGGAGCAGGGTACTCGATTTCCGGCAATGGCTGCGAGGCAGGGACGTGGTCGGGGGTACGAACGTTTGCGTGGACTCCGGGGGCGGTATGTACACTGACTCCGGCGGCGTTGAGCTCTGGCACAGGGACTCGGTGGCGCTTTGCGCAGTGGGCGGACGGATCGACGGCGGCAAGCCGGTCCTGGCAGGCTACGCCGGGGCTTAATTCGGTCTCGATACAGTACGCTGTCGATTATTACCTGACTGTTGGGGTGAGCCCGGCGGGTGCGGGGTCACTGACTACGGTACCCGCGCTGGGGGACGGCTACTTTGCGGCTGGAACGGTGGTTCAGCTTGTGGCGAATCCGGCGTCGGGGTTTACGTTTTCCTCGTTCTCGACTGGGTCGCCGAGCGGCCAGGTCACGATGGACAGGCCCGTCACGGCGACGGCCAATTTCAACTGTGTGTTCGGCCTGAGCGGCGCCGGGTCGGCTGCAGGGTCGGGCGGCGGGCCGCTCAGCGCGAATCTGAATACCGGTGTCGGGTGCGGGTGGTCTGTGGTGTCGAATGCCTCATGGATCGCGGTTTCGGGGAGCGGAAGCAGGTCGGGACCAGGCGCGGTTTCGGTGAGTGCAGGGGGAAATAACGGACCGGCTCGGAGCGGGACGGTGACGGTGGCAGGGCAGACGTGGACCATCGACCAGGCCATCGGGTGTACGGCTTCCACGGACCTGGCTGGAAGTACGGCAATCGGGGCGGCGGGAGGCTCAGCGACGGCGAATGTAACGACTGCGGCGGGGTGCGGGTGGTCCGTGGTGTCGAATGCTTCATGGATTGTGGTGCCGGGCGCGTCGACACGGGCGGGCTCAGGGTCAGTGACCATTGGCATTCAGTCGAACTCGGGGCCGGGGCGGACTGGCACGGTGACGGTTGCAGGGCAGACGTGGACCATCGACCAGGCCAGCGCGTGCGTGACGACTGTGGACGCCTCGGGGAACGGCATTGTTGCGGGAAGCGGAGGGACCGCTTCGGCTACGGTCACTACGCAGGCGGGATGCCCCTGGGCGGTGTCGTCCACCGTGGACTGGATTGCTGTTTCCGGAGCCTCGACGCGCACGGGCAGCGGGACCGTTTCGGTGAGTGTGTCCGCGAACGTCGGGGCGGCCCGAAGTGGGGCCGTCATAGTGGCCGGGCAGACATGGATTGTCGACCAACTCAGCGGGTGTACGGTGTCGCCCGACTTGTCGGGGGTCGGAATTGCTCCGGCGCTGGGGAAGGCGTACCCGGTGACGTTCACGGCGTCGGGAGTGGGATGCTCGAACTGGCCAGCGAAATCGGATACAAGCTGGATCGAGTTGAGTCCCGAGTACGGCGGATCGGGAGCCAGCAAGTTTACGGTCACCGCTTATCCGAACTTCGGGACGGCGTCGCGGACGGGAACGTTCAAGGCTAATGGACAGACGTTTACGCTGACGCAGGCGGGGTCGACGGAGCCGGAGACGGCGCGGTTCGTCCATCTGGCTTACTTCGGTGCGATGGGACGGCTTCCGACGCCCGACGAGATCGCGGTCTGGACCGGGGAGATCGCACGGGGCGTGTCGCGGGCGAGTGTGATCCAGACGCTGTTCAATTCGGGTGAGTTCAACACGGGCAGCCGTTTTGTGGCAGGGCTTTATGTGGGCCTGCTGGACCGCGATCCGGAATATTCGGGCTGGCGTTTCCAGAGACAGGCGCTGCGGGACAAGATCGTTGACCAAACCACGATCGTGCAGGCGTTTCTGACGAGTGCGGAGTTTGTGAACCGGTGGGGAAACACTACGCCGGCTGAGTTCGTGCGGCAGATGTACAAGTACGTTTTACTGCGGGAAGCGTCGGACGACGAGGTCGCGTTTCAGGTGCAGGCACTGGGCGCGGCGGCAGTGTACGACCGGTTCGTGATGGCGCGAAATTTCCTGAATTCTGAGGAGTTTCGGATTGGTACGGGACCGCGGCTGTTGGCTTTTTTGCTGTATGCCTCGGTGCTGGCGCGGGATGCGGCTCAGGAGGAACGGACGTTCCAGGCGAACGCGATTCGGTCAGGCGTACCGATTTCGGTCATGATTTCGGCTTATGTGGGCACGCCGGAGTTTTTGGCGCTGCTGAAATAGAAAAGCGCCGGGATGGGCCCGGCGCTTTTCTGTACGAACGTGTTGTTTAGCGGGCGGCGAGCAGGGCTCGCAGATGACGGGCGCGTTCCGGGGAACGAAGCTGGCGCAGGGCCTTGGCTTCGATCTGACGGATGCGTTCGCGGGTGACGTCGAATTCCTGCCCGATTTCCTCAAGGGTGTGCTCGCGCTCACAGCCGATGCCGAAGCGGAGGCGGATCACCTTCTCTTCCTTGGGGGAGAGGTCTTGAGGATGTTGGCGGTCTCGTCACGGACGTTGCTGTCGATGACGGCGTCCACGGGAGAGCCGACCCAGCGGTCTTCGATGAGGTCGCCGAGCGCGGATTCACCGTCGCGGCCGACGGGGGTTTCGAGGGACACGGGATCTCGGGAGATGGTCTTGAGCTTCTGGACCTTTTCCACCGGGATGTCCATGCGGCGGCTGATTTCGTCGTTGGTAGGAGCGCGTCCGAGTTCCTTTTCGAGTTCGCGGGTAGCGCGAAGGAACTTGTTCATGCTCTCATTCATGTGCACCGGGATACGGATGGTGCGCGACTGGTCGGCGATAGCGCGGGTGATCGCCTGGCGAATCCACCACGTAGCGTAGGTCGAGAATTTGTAGCCGCGGCGGTATTCGAACTTGTCGGCGGCTCGCATGAGGCCGATGTTGCCTTCCTGGATCAGATCGAGGAGGTGCAGACCGCGGTTCACGTACTTTTTGGCGACCGAAACGACGAGGCGAAGGTTGGCCTCGACGAGGTCTTTCTTGGCGCGTTCGGCTTCCACTTCGCCGTGCTTGATTACGGTGAGAGAGTGGCGGAGCTCCGTGAGCGTCGCACCAGCCATGATTTCGCGCTTTTTGACGTCGCGGCGGAGTTCGCGCACACGGGCCTGAATTTCGGCGTCGGGGGAGCCTTCGAAGCGGCGGAGTTCGGCGTCGATCTGGCTCATCTCCTCGGCGCACCGGTCGAGTTCTCGGGCGAACTGTTTCCAGCGAACGTTGAGGAACGGCACCGCGCGAATCGCGCGAGAGGTTTCGACGCGGGAGCGGTTGTAACGCATCACGACCTTGCGGCGGAGCTTCTTGTTGTTGGCGGGTGCAGAGGCCGCCTTCTCCATAAACTGGAGTTGCTTGCGGTAGAAATTGACAATTTCAAAGAGGGCGGCGGAGACTTCGTCGCGGCGCCGGGTATCGGCGGGGCTTCCCTCTTCGATCTCGTTGTTACCGAGGTCGACCATATCCTCGAGGTCCTGAGGGTCACGGCGGACGATTTCCACCAGGTCGACGATGATCTGCTGCACCAGCGGGGACCGGCTGATCGACTTCTGCATCCGGAGCTTACCGCGCTCCATTTTGCGAGCGAGGGTGACTTCCCCTTCACGGGTGAGCAGCGGCACCGCACCCATTTCGCGCAGATAGACGCGAACCGGGTCATCGGTGTAGATTGACTCCTCAACGTGTTGGTTTGCCTGAGGATCTTCGCTGTCTGCTTCCTCCGGATGGAAGAAGTTGGCATCATCGTCAAAAGGGATGCCGATAGGCTCAGCGGCGTCGGTTAAGTATTGTTCTTCAAAATGATCCATTCAGGTTTACCTCCCCTGAGTTTCTAATTTCAAACATGCAAAAAACTCACATCCGGGGCTGATGTGGGCGTGGTGCCGGATCGAGGCAAATAAAAAAGAACCTCGGAGGCCGGTTGAGGATAACTGTGGCTTGTTGCTGAGCCGAGCGTGAGCTAGTATAGCATCTATCGTCAGCGTAGTTAAGCCCTAATTTACAGATGTGTTTAGACCGTTTCCGTTTCAGGTAAATCTTACCGCGCCCCGCAGATCGGACCCTGTAGTATTTGGATGCTTTTGGAAGCTGGAAAGTAACGCGTATGTAGGAAAAATTGCAGCGCGCGCGTCAGGCATGTTCCACCGGGCTCGCCCCGTCCCGATGGACGCCTCAGGTCAGGGCTTCTTTCGGCTTACCGACTTCCGGGGCCGCGAAACTCTGGTCTTGCCCTCCGGCGAGGGTTCATGCGCGTCGGGTTCGACCCTGGGGGCCAGGCGAAGGAACCCAATTGGCGGTGGGGGATAGCCAGAGCGCACCACGGTGCTGGCGACATACTCCCTAAAAAAAGGCCAACAATTGAAGATCGCATTCCCCTCCCGGAACGCATCCAGCTCTCGTTTTGCCGGAGTGTATCCCTCAACAAGGTCGTAGCATGCCTCGAACCTGCAATGAACGAATACGACAGGTTCCCCGATTGCGTCCGCAGGTCCCGTTTTGAACGTGAATGAGGTTGCAACGAATAGTGTAGAACCTTCAATATGCGCGCAGTCGGGAGTGAACTCCACGCTGATTTCTAAGTTTTTAGGAGAGTCAGCGAGTCGGGAGGGGCATCCTATGCGCGCATCAACTAAACGGATATCTCGCAACTCCGCGCGGCTGTTGAGGGCAAATGAATTAGTTCGATCCTCTCTGCCCTGCTCAATAATAAACATGCCCTTTCAACTCGCGTACGCAAATTGATCACTGGATTCGGTTGCTTGAGCCAAAGGCGATCCCTTTCGGGACGCAGTCGGTCGGTTTCTGTCACTCGTGTTGGACCGAAAGACCTTGATGTTACGAGGAGCAAACGGAGCCTTGCCGATTTGTCGCGCTTCCACCAGAGGACTGGAGCGGAGTTCTGCTTTGTACCCCAGGGCAAACAACACCTCAGCAAGCGTGTGCAGCGTCATGTTACGAGATCCACTCAGCACTTGCGTGACGTGTGCCTTTGATTTTTTGAGCCGCCCAGCCAATTCCACCTTTGTCACTTGCTCGCGCTCCATCAGGTCGGAGATAATCTCCATCGCATCGATTGCCAGAGCCTCACGCTCGTAAGTCAGTCGCCTAACTGGATCAGAGACGAAGTCTTCAAGCAGCGTGTTCATCGGCGCCATGTCTTTCGTATTCCTTCCTTGTCCACAGAAGCTTGCTTCTGTGCTATTCGCTCGTCTTCAGCGAGAATGTCGCGCGCCCGCTGAAGTTGGGTGGGAGGCATCTTATCTCCCTTTTTGATGAAACCGTGTGACACTATCACTAATCCGCCCCTGGCATAGGCGCAAGGCATCCTGATCTGGAATTTCTTGAACTCCCAGATCTCAGCGTCAACCTTCTTGAACTTCTGATCACTGCTAATCTTTCCGAAATTACCAAGCAACTGAAACAGCTTCAGAAGTCCAGCCTGGTCGCTGTCTTCCAGCCCTTCGAAAAACTCCAAAGCTGGCGAAGTTCCGTCCTGGAGCAAAGCAAACACGATAGTCAGGCAAACTCCATCGTGCGCGACAGGCCGGGACACCCACGCCTCCAAGTTAACATTTAACTAAACTTCTGACAAGATCCAATTCGGAGAAGGGTGCCAGGGATCGAACACTCAACCGATACCAGTCTCCGCCAACTCATGTATAAATTATGACACTGTCCTCAATGCCGACCGAAAACCGAAGGTTCTCCTGAAGTGGACGTTCGCCTCAACCCTGCCGCGATTGCCGTGCCGATCAGTGCGGTTCGGCCTTAGGGTCGTTCCTTTTGGCGCGGACGAGGTCAGAAACCTCGGCGAGGAAGGCCTCGACGTCCTGGAAATCCCGATACACGGAGGCAAAACGGACGTAGGCGATCTTGTCGAGACCTTTGAGGCGGTTCATGAGGAGTTCGCCGATTTCGGTTGTCGACATTTCGCGATCGGCGGTTTCAGCCAGCCGGCTTTCGACGTCATCAATCATAGCGGCGATGTCGCTCATGCCAATGGGTCGTTTTTCGCAGGCTTTGAGGAGGCCGGAGAGGACTTTTTGACGGTCGAACTTCTCTCGGCGGCCATCCTTCTTGATCACCATCCACGGAATTTCGTCGATTCGTTCGTAGGTGGTGAATCGGCGTCCACATTTGATGCATTCGCGGCGGCGGCGAATGAGCTCGCCCTCGCGGCTTTCGCGCGAGTCGATGACTTTGTCCTCGGGATGGAGACAGAAGGGGCACTTCATGGCAGTTGGGTGGTGGTCGGGGTTTCAGTTTCGAGGGGGGCTACATTGCGCAGGGTACCCCATCGGAGGCCCTGAAGGAAGGCGCAGGCAATTCCGAAGGGCATAATGCTGAGCCAGCTGGTTCCCCAGACCAGGAGGGTGCAGGCGCTGGCGGGCTCGAGCGCAAGGCCGAAGAGTTCGGTCAGGATGAACACGGATGCCACCTGGAGACCGCCGCCGATGCCGGGAAGCTGGATGATGCTTCCGAACGCTACAAATCCGGTGTAAACAAGGGTGTTGTTCCAGGTGAAACCGTTTGTCGGGCCGAACGCCTGGAACAGGGAGTACATTCCCCCGCAGACGAGGCTCCATTCGACGACGGTCCAGAGCAGGATGGGAACCAGGTCGCGCCAGCTGGAGGTGGAACTGAGCCCGGCGAGGAAGGAGTCGAGGCTGGCGCGGGCCATTTTGGCTAGCCGGGCAGGGAGAAAGCCGCTGAGGTAGTCGCAGAGGCGGCGGGCCTGACCGGCGTACATCCCGGAGAAGGTGAGAAAGACGATGCAGGCGACTCCGGCGGTGAGGGCCAGCCAGCCCCCGGCCTGGAGCAGTTGCTGTACGCGGTCGCCGTAGCGGGTCCCGGCGTTGGTACCGGACAGGGCCCAGCCGAACAGAAGGACGACGCTGAGGAGGTCGAAGACGCGCTCCAGGAACCAGGCGGCGGCCTGGGAGGAGAAGCTGACCTTTTCCGATCGGGCGATTAGCCAGGGTCTGACGAATTCGCCGGGACGCCCGAAGAAAACGACGGCGGTGAAGCCGATGGCCGTTGCCGATGCGATATTCCAGAAACTGGCGTCGCGGCGCACGGGTTTGATCATGATCTGCCAGCGGAAGATGCGGGCGAAGTACGTGAGCAGGTTGAGGATTACGGAAGTGACGGCCCAGCCGAGGTCGAGGTGGCGGAACCCTTCGAAAAACTCGGCCCAGTGAAAGGTCTGGCCGGAGAATCGGAAGGCGGCTACGCCGGCTATGAGCACAAATAACACGGCGAGCGTAGTGGCGGCCCAGCGGCGACGATTCAAACTATCAGATTCCCCCTTACGTGTTCTATGATATGGCGGTAACGAAAACACCGAACTTCCCATGATAGTTCTTCGTTCTACCAGACAGGTGCGATGGAGTAAGCCGGGACCGGGCAGAGAGCCTGGGGCCGGACCTCCCCCAGCCTATGGAAACCGCTCCCGATCCGGAGAAAGTGATGTCGACAGCCGCCACAATCCCATTCGATTCGCGGTATCCCGCTGCAACGCGGACGTTTGGCCCGTGGGGCGGAACCATGGCTGCTGCGGCGGTTAAACCCTTGGATCCAGATCTACAACTGGTTACTGAATGTCTTTCCGGCACGGAAGCGGCCTGGGAGGAACTGATCCGGGTGCACACGCGGCGCGTGTATTCGGTTTGCTATCGCTTTACGGGAACCGGGGAAGAAGCGCAGGATCTGACGCAGGAGGTGTTCCTCCGTGTGTTCCGGACGCTTCGGAGCTTTCGGGCGGGCGAGGGCACATTTTCAGTCTGGCTGAACCGGTTGACGCGGAATCTGCTGATTGACCATTACCGGCGCTCCCGGCAGGACCGGGCGACGGATTCGATTGAGGATCAGCTGCCGCGAATCGAGGAATCGACCGCGGTGACGTCGCGGGCTGACGGCATGCTGGCCGGTCGCGAAGCGAGTGATTTACTCCAGGGCGCGTTACAGCGCTTGTCTCCGGAGTTGCGGGAGACGGTGATCCTGCGGGATGTGGAGGAGTTGGAGTATCGCGAGATTGCGCAGATTCTGAATATCCCGGAAGGGACTGTGAAATCTCGGATCAACCGCGGCCGTGCCGAACTGGCGAGGCTGCTCCGCCGCTTTAAGGTGGCGGTTTAAAGGTGAATGTTATGACGTGCGCTGAATTCGAAATTCTGCTTTGCGACGCCATCGACGGTACGTTGTCGGGGTCGGAACGGGAAGCGTTCGAGGCTCATCAGCGGACGTGTGCGGCGTGTGCGGAGCTGGCGGCCGATGCTGGCGGTGCGGTCGCGTTCCTGCATCGGACCGAGTATGCGGAACCCCCGGCGGAGTTGCTGACGAAGATCGCGTTTCATATTCCGTCGGGCGGAGCGTTGCAACGGGGCTGGAAAGCGTCGTTGTGGGCATGGTTCCCGCCGTTGCTGCAGCCTCGGGTTGCGATGGGGATGGCGATGACGATTTTGTCGTTCTCCATGCTGCAGCGATTCACTGGGCTGGAAGTGCGGCAGTTGCGGCCATCGGACTTGCATCCGGCGGCGGTGTGGTCGGCGATCGACAACCGGGCGCACCGGTCCTGGGACCAGGTTGTGAAGTATTACGAGAATCTGCGGCTGGTGTACGAAGTCCAGACCCGGCTGCAGGAGTGGACCGAACAAGAGGAAGAGGACCGTAAGGGACGTCCACCGGCAGAGGACGGCAAAGGGACTGTATCGCCGAGTGAATCACCACGGCTGACGGAGAGCCAGCCGGGTGAAAGGAAGGAACCAAAATGAATTGCGCCAATCATCCAGAACAGACAGCCACGGGTTTTTGCCGCAACTGCGGCAAGCCGCTGTGCCAGAGCTGTCAGAGGCCGGCGCAGGGCACCATCTTCTGCGAGGAGCATTTTCCGGTGACGGCCGGTACTGGCCCGTCCGGCGCTTCGCAGGGAACGGGGCCCCAGGCACCGCCTCCATATCCTCCACCTCCGTACCCTCCACCGCCGCCCGGATCGGGCGCGACGGCGGACAACCCGTGGACTTACGGCCCGGGTGGGGGACCGGCATCGGCAACTCGCGTTTCGCCGGGACTGGCGTTCATCCTGGGCTTCATTCCGGGCGTCGGGGCGGTCTACAACGGGCAGTACGCCAAGGGCCTGATTCACGCGGTCGTGTTCGGCCTGCTGGTCAGCATCGAAAGCTCAGGCGCGGCTGGCGGCATGGAAGCGCTCTTCGGCATCCTGATCGCGGCGTGGACGTTCTACATGTGCTTTGAGGCGTATCATACGGCGGCAAGACGGCAGCGGGGCGAAGTAGTGGATGAATTCTCCAGCATTCTGCCGCTGCATGGTCCGAACGGTGTGAATGCGGGCTTCCCGGTGGGTCCGGTGATCATGATCGCCCTGGGTGTTGTGTTCCTGCTGAACACGCTGGACCTGGTTCGGCTGCGCGACATTTTGCGATTCTGGCCGGTATTTCTAATCGGACTTGGTGGATACATGCTGTGGGCCAGGCTGGCCGGTGCGGGTCGCGTGCAGGAGGTGGGCCGTGAATGACAGCTCCAGTTTGCTGAGAGCGGTTCGGGGTCCGATTCTGCTGATCGCCCTGGGTGTTTTGTTCGTGCTGGACCAGCACAGCGGATCCATGGCGTTCTACCGGACATGGCCGATCCTGTTGATCCTGATGGGCTTGTTCCGGCTGGCTGAGCGGATGACGGCCCGTCCGCAGCCTGTGCCTCCGATGGGTGGTGGGTGGACGCAGCCACCACCACCGCCGCCGGATCCGTCTCGGCCATGGAATCAGCCGCCGCCGCAGGGGGGAGTTTAAG
>JAWXCM010000390.1:0-8629 GCA_034408745.1 Bryobacteraceae bacterium | reverse complement strand
GCCCTGAACGAACTTCGGGCACTGGGATGGGTGACAGCACAACCCCTCGGAGTATTCGGATCCCCTTTTACGCTGCACGAGCCACCCGCCACTCTCAGTGCCCAAGCCGCAAAGCGCTACGCCAAAAGGATCGCGAAGTTACGCGACCGGCCGAACCCTCAAGAGCAGTAGTTCGTGAAGGTCGAGCAAGCGCCACTGGAAACTCAAAGTATCGTTCGCACGCCGGGGCGATGGCAGGCAATCGGCGGTGGCGCCCCGCCCGCATCTCAGAGTTCTTGCCGTCCGCACTTACCGTAGTGGAGCAGCCAACGCTGGTTGCCGGTTTCTTGACTCGAAGACAAAGAAGTTTGTTGTCGTCAACAACGACGACGCCCGCCGGGAATCAGCCGACGGGCGTCAAGGACACACAGTATTTCGGAGACCCTATATGTCCACAAATATTTTACCAGCATGCCCAGACAACGCCAATGCTGGTCCCGATGACTTCGCCTTTTTGATTATCACGGTCGACGGAGAAACCCGATCGATCGATCCACACTTGCTCACCGACAAGGCCGACGTCGCAGCCATCATCGAGTGGTGCGGCGGCGCCGTGGAGCCGGTCGTGTTAACGGTGCGCGCCTTTCCATCGTGGCCCTCCCAGTGTCGCGCGGGCCTGTACAGTTTTGCCAACCAGCTCGTGTCGTACTCGGTACAGCTCGATGGTCAGCCGGGTTCCTACCCCGATCTGTTTGCAGCGTTGGTGGCAGCGATCGCGCCGCCAGAGAACCTGGAGGCGCACCAATCGACGTTAGAACTCGCGATTGAAGCGGCGCGCGAGTTCTTTCACGGAGTTGCCCAAACATCCGCGGCCACTGCCATTCGCGATCGGCTCCGTGAACTGGGTGTCACTGGAGCACGGGTACCCACCCTCGTGAAAGAGATTTCCGGCGGGGGTGGTCCCTATCCCGGCATCACGCTCGACAACCCAACGCTAACAGCAACCGCGTACATCCATTATGTCGGGGGCGATGCCCAAATCGAGGACTACGAGGACCTCCTCGCCGAGACGCCGCACCTGCGCTACTTTAGCAATGAGTTCTGGCGCTGGGATGGTCATCGGTGGGTAACGCTACCCGAGGCATTACTTAAGGCCCAGGTGGTTGCCTATCTGTTTGCGCAGGCTCCGCACTCCAAGCACACGGACCGCTACGTACGGGACGTCATCACGAATCTAAAGGGCCAAAGCATCCTTGACTGCTGGGGGACGTCGCCGCCGTTTCGCGTTACCAGTCAGAAGCCGCTGGTGGTGGAGAGTGCTCACATTCTGGCGCTCCAAAACGGTGTGCTCGGACTTAATTCGGACGCCGATCAGCTCCCCACTTTGGTCGCTCATTCTCCCACACTGTTTAACACCAGCGTAATCCCCTACGGGTACGATCCGGAAGCTCAGTGCTCGCTCTTCATCGAGACCCTGAACATGATTCTTCCCCTGGTCAACGACAGTGATCACCGTGTCGATGTCCTCCAGGAGTTCATGGGATACAGCTTGTTAATTGACTGTCGCTTTCAGAAGCTCTTGATCATGTTTGGCAACGGCGCGAACGGCAAATCGACGATCATGAACACCTGGAGAGCCATGCTTGGCCCAGACAACGTCAGCCATGTCGCCTTGGATCACTTCGGTGCCGAGTACCACCTTGCCCAGCTCGTTGGGAAACTGGCGAATCTTAGCAGCGACATGGCCCACGTTGATATCGCAGCCGAGGGAATCCTAAAGCAGTTGGTTTCGGGCGAGCCACTTCAGGTAAACGCAAAGTACAAGGATCCCTTTCCGATGCGATCCACAGCCAAGCTGATCTTCGCGACCAACGAGTTGCCGACGGTCAGCGACCGCAGCGACGGCCTGTGGCGGCGAATGATCACCATGCCGTTCTACGTGCGGTTCGTGCATCGAAGTACTGAGCTGTATTGCGAGCCACATGGCACTGCGTCCTGCCTCGAGCAGCCAGCCGACCCCGATCTAGATGCGAAGCTCAGGGAGGAACTGCCGGGAATCCTCAACTGGGCGCTCGTTGGGCTGCGACGGCTGCTACGGCAGGGCGGGTTTACCACCTGTGCGGTATGCGCTGCATCTCTGACCGAGCACCGTCTGCAGTCCGATCCGTTCCGGCTGTTCGTGGACGAGTGCCTCGTATTCCAGGAGGGTGGCCATGCCGACTCCGTGCAGGCGTACGACCTCTACCATGCCTTCTGTAAACGCAACGGCGCTAAGCCGCTCGGAAAGGCGAAATTTGGGAAACGGATGCACTCGCTGCGAGGGGTAACTCGAGAACGCTACAGCCGGGGCAGTCGCGGCTACTATTACGAGCGAGTCAGCCTCGTTAACGAGGCGCTTATCCGCTACCTGAGTCAGGCACCGGCATTCGGGGCCTAGCACCGGCATGGGTTCGCGCAGTGTCTGCTGGTACTACCACAGGTCGCGCGAGTTGCTGCCGCAACTGTCACAACGTCTCGGTCGTCCCACCCTGTCTCGCGCATGTGATGGTTACTGGGACGTTGCAAATCGTGGAACAATAGATAGTTAGAGTCATCCCGTCCCAGCGTCCCAGTTAAATGGAGAAATATCTTCGATAAGTCCTCCCCTGAACTAAACGACCGGACTGGAAAGAGAGATAGTCAAGAACTTGTTTAGACACCGACTGGGACGGACGAGCAGCTATTGCCTTGCAGGACCGATAGTTAGATCCGTCCCAGTGCTGTCGAGACTCTAGGACGGCGCGCGCCGTCTACGTTACTACCACCACCATCGTTAGGAGGTTGCCGTGATTAATAGCCCCTTGCATCAAGAGCTTGTGCGAGTGTTCAAAGACGTTCGCGTGGACGACGAGGACGTACCAAGCCAGCGGCCGCAGCAGACCGGCCCAGAGCCACCAGGGCTTGCCGATGTCGCACAACTCGGCGAGCGGTATGCAGTTGCCTGCCCATACTGTCGCACGGTGCACCCTACGTTATATGTCGGGAACGAATGGCAGAAGTTTGGCGACGAATCCGACCCGCTGGGACGTGTGCACTGCCTTCTTGGCTGCCTTGATAACCCAGCGCGACGCGAGGATCTGCGGCTGGCGGTCTGGCACTACTGGGAGTCGCAGTCACGCAGTGCTGAACCAGGATTGCCGGTCACGTTCGTTCGCCTCGACGAACTGCCGGTTGGTCATCAAGCCCGACAGTACCTCGAAGGTCGCGGGTTTGACGTCCACGAACTCTCCACGCGCTGGGGGGTCGGCTACTGCGACGTGAGCATCTCCGAGAACCCCAAGGTTTTCGATCGGATCATCATCCCGATCTATGGCCGACCGAGGTTCTCGGAAATGGCTCCCCGCCTGGCTGGATGGACTGGTAGGGCCACCAACGAGTCGACCGAGCCGAAATACTGTAACCGTCGTGGCTTCCACAAAAAGGACCTGGTATATCGCCGTCCCGGCGCTAACAAGACTCCAGTCATTGTAGTCGTCGAAGGCCCCACGGATGCTTGGCGACTCGGCGATTGTGCCGTGGCCCTCCTGGGCAAGAAGCTCTCCGACCCTCAGCGCTTCCTGATTCGTACGTTGGCGATCGGTCGCCCGATCGTCCTGATGTACGACCCTGACGCGGCAAAGGATATGCCGAAGGCTCGTCTCAAGCTGCTCCGCGAGCGTCGCGGCGACGGGGGCGACGTGCGTGTCTTGCTGGCCACCCTGCCACCGGGCCGAAAAGACCCCGGTGAGTGCACGCCCGCCGAGCTCGAGGAGTCGATCGCGAACGCACTCGGGGCGACTGCCACCTGCCACTCCTGAACTGGCCCGGTTGTTAACGTCAACAAATCCGGTCGACCGACGGCCGTGCAATCGCAGCCACTATCGACCGTCCCCATCCCAGCTAACCGTTCGACATCTATCTGTACTACGAAAGGGAATCTATGAAACGCTCCTCGAGATCCAGCTGGCGGCTTCCTGACGCGTCGCGCGTTCCGCCCGTCGAGTCCACGACAACCGCTCCGTTCGACGTCGGCTTTCGGCCACAGCTCGAAGTCATCCCAGACTGGCCATCGCTCGACGAGGCCGTGCGCGTGTTGTCACAGCGGTACGAGGCGGAGTTCGGCCACGAGGCCTGGATACAAGCCGGTGGTGTGCTCGACGCCGACGGTCACCATACCTTTGTGCCAACCTCCTCGATCGGTATCGAGATAGCAGCCTACTACTGGTCGTTAGAACGGAGGTTTTGCTACCTCGACGAGTCGGGCCTGGCGTGGGCTGTCGTGGCCCCCAGCAGCCCGGCCGAAGAGTTCGGCGTTGCCCTGGGGGGCGATGGGAGCGGCTTCCTGTTCGGGCCAGTGTCCCGCAGCTCGATTAACTGCCGTGTCCACCCAGAGCTCGAACGCGTTCGCCAAGCCGCCTTAAGCGGACAGCAGCCAGAACGGTCACGTGAGGAAATCCTCGCAGACCAGCTCGTCAGCTACCAGACTGCTGCTGTGCTCCCGACGCAGTTGTGGGCGGCCTACATCGTGCTGGGTAGCCGCCAACAGACGATCGACGAGCGTCTCCTGGCGGAAACCCTCTGGGGAGACGACCCTGACCTCTGGCCGCGGCGATGGCACGAGCGGCTGTACGACGCCTTCACTTTGCTCAACATCATCGAGCTGCGGCGAGTACGATTCGTCGCCGGGTGTTGGCGCCCAGAACTCTCTGGCAGCCAGCGCCTCTTCGATTCGCTCCGCAGAACGGGTCCGAAAGAGCTCGACTTGGAGCTGAGCCCCTTGTTCGTACAGTTTCTGGGTTCCTAACGAGCGCCATGACCCCGGGTGATAGTGGTCACCGGCAACGACGAACGTTCGGCTGCGACCAGCAGGTCGATGACGCTACTGTCACGCAGCCGGACGGTTCTTCGTTGGACCGACCGGGCGTAGCAGCCCCCCGGCTGAGGGCCACGGCCTCTCGTTAACGGATACCAGGTCTCAGCCGTGGCCAGCGGTGCCATGTACATGCCCTTCTCTGGAACGACAGTAGACCGCATCAGCATCGATACCGAACAAGCTACCCCCCGCATTGGGCATGAGACTCATGTCGCGACAAGCGGTTGTTAACGTCAACAACCGGGCTCACATGTAGTATCGTGTGAAACCAGTAAGATTAGCTTGCCTGGTCTAACCAGAGTCCGGTAAGATCCATGTACACCAAACTGGTTACCAAGGAGCGGTAACCAACCCATTTCTGCCGGCGTCGAAAAGGCGCCGCTGTAGAAGGAAAGGATGCCATGCTCACCCCCGCCGCAGTATTGCCTCCATCAAGGGCTGTCGACTCCGACGTGCGCGACCTTCTGGCCGACGCTCGACGGGTAGACGACGATGACCCTTGTGAGTTCGACCAGCAGCCGCTCGAAGAGGCTGAGAGCCGCCGCGATGCGTGGGACAGTGGCCTCAGCTCGATTGAGCGCTGGTTGTGCATTACGGAGCGGCTCCAGTGCCTCTCCCGAGAGGTGCTGCTAACGCATGGTCACCAAGAGTGGGCTCGGTTCGGCGGTACTAAAGGAATCGACGGCCGGCCGACGTTTGGCAGGTTGTCCCTGCCCGCCGTCGAAATCTTGGCCGAGGTAGCCGCAGAGCCAGGCTACTTCACCTACTTGGACCGCACGGGTTGGGTCAGGGCCGTCTTCATTACCGGCGAAGTCACAGAGGGGGTCGCTCAGTGGCAAGGTCTGTCACTTGGCGGTGCCCACGCGGGGTTCATTTTTAGCCGTGCTGCGAGGCGTGCCGCGGCCGGACCGCGACGCAGCGTCCTGGTGCCGGTCGGGGGTGACTCTTTTGCGTTCCGCTCGGCCGACCGCGCCTACGACAAAGCCCGCTCTACGTTTGCGGCCAAACGCGCCGAGGTTTTCGAGCTGGCCAGTCGCCTCGCTCCCTTGATCTGGCAAGCCGCTGACCGGCAGCAATCGCTTCGGCTCAGGCTCGAGATGAACGACCTGCCCGACGCTCTGTGGTGCTCCTCACCCCTGGGGTGGCCTAGCGACTGGCAGGACATAGTCCTCGGGGGGCTCGAAGAAATCGCCGCACTATCGATCCAGTCGGTTAGCCTCTTCAAGTGCGGCTGGCACACGCGGATCGTGAGTAGTCGGCCGACCATCTTGAATTGGCGGCTCAAGGCACGCCACGAACTCAAGTTACACCTTTCGCCCGAGTTCCGTCAGTTCGGCACGCGTTGGGACGCCATGTTGGCGGGCCCCAGCCGATCGTACGAAGTCGGTCGACCCAGTTGGAGAAAATGATGACATCCATAGTCAACACTGCCGCGGCGCCAGAGTGCGCGGCGGCTCAGACTGAAACCGACACGGATAATTTGGACGAAGTCAAATCCGTGGACCGGAATAACATTCACTCGTTGTCAGCAGACGACTATGCCGAAGGCGTCCTGGGGGCGGCATGGTCCTACAACATTCTTCACCACGTCCTGACTCCGCGTCTCGGCACGTGCCTTCGGAGCGATGGTCTACAAGCCCACCGCCGGCAGCTTCAGCGGGATCATGCGCGACCCGGAAATCAGCTCGACGGGATGCTGATCGATCAGGTTACCTGGTGCCACTTCCAGGCGGGTCAACTCATGGTCGAGGCCACCGCGTCCCGCGATCCAAAGGAGCGGCAGGTCCTCACCGAGTCCGCGATCAAGCTCATGACTGAGGTTCGTCGGACCGTCTTAGCACTAACGGATTTGCGAAACCCCCAGCCCGCCAAGCAGGTTACCGTCGTGAAACAGCAGAACGTTGCTGCCGGAAGTCAACAGGTTGCCCTGGTCGAGGCCGGCGCCACCACGCGTGGCTTTGAGAAAACAACCTCGGACAGCAAACTGGTAAGTAACGGGGCACTTGAAGGTGATGGACGAATCGTCGCAGCTGACCCCACGACAGATTGCTGGCCGACTGAATCGGCAGAAACGCGGCCTGCCGTCGACTGCACTACGTGAGCGTCTCCGCAAAGCCGCGCTACGAGATCGGCCCTGGGAACACTCCACGGGGCCCCGGACAGAGGTGGGCAAGGCCAAGGTCGCCCAGAACGGCAAGCGACGGCAGATCGGCAGACGGTCAGTTCGCGAGTTACGCGCAATTGCGAAGGGGGCTAGGTCGAATGCAGCCAAGTTAGCTGCGCTGCGTCAGCAGGCTTTCGAAGTCGTGCAGGCGGAACAAGGGATGGTTAGTCAGTGTCCCCCTCAGGACCCAGGGCCGGTTCTACGTGGTCAACGCCGGTGAAAGGAAGCAACTTGGAACCAACTCAACTTGCCGTCGCCTGGGACGTTGACGTCGAAACGCTAGAACGTTTCTGCAATGGTGCCCGCAGCCGATCGTCCCGAGAAGCTGAGGAACTGAAGCGCTTCATCGAGGCGGAGCCGAACCTCGAGCCCCTGCCGTGGGCCATCGAAGACTTGCCCAGCACTGTGGACCAGCAGCTACCAGCCAAAACCAATCCGAAGTTCTGGCGGCAATGCGTCAAAGGCCTCCAAGACTTACGAGAGCGAATCTATCCGTCGCCGTCCGGTGAACTTGAGCACGCCGTTGCCGATGACATCGGGACCGCGTGGCTGCGCCGGGAGGTCTTGGGAGGCTGGTTGCGAAGTCTGAAACTCAGGAAGACCGACCGTGTGCATGTTGTGCACTGCTACCTCGAGAATTACCTGCGGCTTCACAACGCCGTGATGTACCTATCGTTTCTGCAGGCAACCCGAGCGTTGCCGAAGGTGATCGCCTGGGCGAAGGACCCGGTTGGCAAATTCCCCATCGACCGAGAGAAGGAGCAACTCGACTGGGTCTTCGAGTTCAGTTGCCAGCCGATCTCGGCCGCGACGGTTTCAATTGGGACGTGAGCCGCCGTGGTGATGTAAGCCAGGAGTCGGTTGTTAACGATAACAACCGGCAAACGCGCCAAGTCTCGCTCAGGAAACACAGCGGGCGAGGCAGAGGTGCTGATTGTCAAAAGACCCAGGACACCGATCGGAACCACCTGGTCCGGGACGCGAGCAGCCCGGTCTTTCGGGCGACGACACTGCCGCAGATCGAGAACCCAAGCCAACAACGAGTTCTGCGATCCCCCAGTGCCAATGCGGATTCGTCCCATGATCGAGGCGTCAGCTAATACCGACTGTTGTTCGTACCCGTCTACAGTCAGTCGTCGCGTTGCTTGACAACTGACCGTCTCCGATAATGCCCAGACCATGGTTGACTTGCTCCGCCGACTCCGAGAACTCCCCAAGCACGATTTGGTGTGTCAGGGTGGCGTCTTCGCTTGGCCACATAAGGTGCGGATCGACGGTGGCGAGATTGTCGAGGCGCGATTCGCTATGTGTGTCGACACCGAATCGGGCCTCGTTCACCCTGGTCAGCTCGACCCTGGGGACCGTGAGCCGGGGCAGATCCTGCTCGAGGCGTTCGTCGACTATGTGGAACAGACTTGCGCCGGCAACTGTCCCAACCAGATCGAGGTCAACGATCCGGAGCTGGCCGAGTATCTCCGCGACCAGTTGCTGGCGATCGGTATCGAGGTCAGGCTCGTCGACCGACTTGCTGCCCTGGCACCCGCGCTGCGGTCATTGTTCGACTACATGGGGGCCCAAACGGTCGAACCTCCCTC
>JAWXCM010000389.1:0-23324 GCA_034408745.1 Bryobacteraceae bacterium | reverse complement strand
GGTGATGATGGTGCCGGTTGACCGGCTGAAGCCAGACTGGTCGGGACCGAAGTTCAGCACGTTCAGCGTGTCGTAGAAGATGCCATAGCCGCCGCGCACAACGGTCTTCGAGTTCACCTGATAGGCGAAGCCGACACGCGGGAGCCACATCAGTTCGTTCTTGATCCAGTTGGCCGGCTGGCCGCCCACGCCGGGATACAACGACCCGCCGAGGACCTTGAACTGCGCCGCCGGCAACTCCGGAATCGGAGCCGCGGCATAAGCAGCCTGCGCCGCGTCCGTGATGGGCAGCTTCGCCGTCTTGTCGAAGCCCGTGATCATGCGGTTGTAGCGCTCAGTGGATCCAATCTCATACTCCATGCGAAGCCCGAGATTCAGGGTCAGCTTGCTGGTCACACGCCAGCTGTCCTGCACGAACCAGCCGTAGTACGGCGTGATCATCGCGTACGTGTCGTTTGTGCCGATGCTGGCGCCAGTCGGGATGCCCAGGATGAACGACGCCCACGCAGGACCGATGTTCGCGTTCGGCGTGAAGCCATCGTCGTCCTTGCGCGTGAAGTTATTCCCGAAGCTGAAGTTGCCGCCGGTATTGCCTCCGCCGCCGCCCGTCCGGTACTGATTGCGCTTGTCGAGCGCCGCATTGATCGAGTGGCTTCCGAAGATCTTCGTCCACTGCAACTTGGCCGTCGCGGTGCGCGTACGTGTCCATGTGCTGATGCCGCCAGGGCTGATGGTGGTATACCCGCTCACGGCCATCTGAGGCAGGATGGTGAGGTCGCCCGCCTTCTGATCCAGATAGGTCGGCAGGCCGATGTCGGAGGGCTTGAAGGAGAGTGCGTACGGCTGAATGCTGCCCTCGCGGAACTGGCCATGGGAGACGTTCAGGTTCCAGATGGAGGTGGCGTTCTGCGTGTAGACGATGTCCATGTTCGCCGCTATGTTGTTGCGAACCAGACCGTTAAGGTTGAGCCCTCGAGCCGTTTCGTAGGTCCAGTCGGCGCGATCCTCAGGACCGAAGTTGTTGTACGACCAGCGGCCGTACATGCGCCAGTTGTCGCTGACCTGGTAATCGACTCGGTTGGAGTACGCCTTGTAATCCCAGTTGTACGGCGTCTTGGAAGCCAGGTAGTTGTTCGTCGGCTCGATGCCCACAGGAACAGCCTGGTTCGGAAGCGGATACAGCTTAGTGATCCTGTCGTAGGCCGGATTCACGAAGCGGCTCTTCGGAATCACGTTGTTGGCGAAGGGCTGCCGCACCACGTGCGTAGCACGCGCAGGGTCGGCCTGCACCGAGACCGGATCGTACACCTGATACCGGTTGCCGTTGGGCAATGACAGAAGATCGGTGAAGATGCCGTCCCGCGCATTCAGAGACGGGACGGTGCGGTTGAATGTGGAAGCATCCTCGGTCTTGACGTCCTTAAACGCGTTGTACGTGAAGAACCAGAACAGCTTATTCCGACCGTTGTACAGCTTCGGGATAATCACCGGACCGCCGCCCGACGCACCCCAGTTGTTCGAACGCCCCGTCGGCTGCTTGTCGGTATTGCGCAGCTTGTTGGCCAGTGCCGAATCGCCCCGCGCTTCAGCAGCCGCGATATCGGAGTAGTATTTCTTCTTCACAAAGAACGACGTTCCCTGCCAGCGCTGTTGCCAGTGCTGCCATGTCGCAGTTCCATGAAAGTCGTTCGACCCCGACTTCGAGATCATCGTGATGGCCGAACCCGACGTCTGACCGATCGCCGCGTCGAAATTATTCGTTTCCACCTTGAACTCGGAGACCGCGTCCGTATACGGCAGGTACGCCGAGCGGCGTCCCGGGCCCTGGTTCGGCGAACCGTCCAGCGTCCACGAGTTGCCTCCGATGTTGCCGCCGACGCTGTAATCGGAGCCGCCGGCGTTCGAATGCAGCGCCAGATAGTTATTCACGCCGCCGGTCTGGATGCCAGGAGTAAGCTTTACCAGCAGCATCGCGCTGTTCCCCATCACCGGCAGTTCCATCACGGTCCGGTTGTCCAGCACACGCCCGCTGGAGACTGCATTTGTTTCGAGAAGTGGAGCATCGGCTGTAACCGACACGGTTTCGGTCACGCCTCCCAACTCAAGCGTCAGATCGATTTCCAGACGCGAAGACACCGGCAGTACCACGCCGCGGCGGACCAGTTTCTTAAACCCTGCGTTCTCCGCCGTCAGCTCATAGGAGCCTGGCAACAGAAGATTGGCCTCATAGTAGCCAGTCGAGTTCGTTTTGTAGTTTAGCGATACACCAGTATCGGCATTTCGCACGTTGACGTTTGTACCGACTATGGCACTGCCCTGTGGATCAAGCACACGGCCGAATAGCATCGACCGCGTTTCCTGCGCCAGGGTAGCCGGCAACGTCATGAATGCCATAACGGCACAGACGAGCAGACGACGATTCATTAAAGCCCCCAGGAGACACAATTACCCCAGGCTGGCGAAAACAGTTATACCGCCCGGTTCGTTGTAAAAATTATATCGAAGATCCGCGCAGACTGGGGGTGCCGGTTGCGCAACTGCACGACGGTGTGAGAACCTCGTTGCTCAGTGAGGACATCCAGAATGCGAACCCTTGCAGCACTCTGCCTGTGCGCCCTTGGCCTGGCGGCACAGACGAAGAAGATCGTTGTACTCAACGCGGACCCCGACGCTCTGAAGAGCTTCCAGGCAGCGACTCCAAAGGCCCGAATCGTCCCAGTGACGCCGGCCACCGTCAACGCCGAACTGGCCGATGCCGACGCCATGATCGGTGAGATTAAGCCCGAGCAGGTACGCATCGCGAAGAACCTCAAGTGGGTCGCCGTGATGTCAGCCGGTGTCGAGAGGGTATTACATCTGTCCGGCGGCAATGACCTCCGCGACAGCAACATCATCCTCACCAACAACAAAGTGGTGCAGGGTCCCGAGATCGCCGACCACGCGCTCGCTCTGCTGCTCACCATGAGCCGTGGCATCAACAAGTTCATCTCCGACAAGCAGGGTGAGAACTGGCAGCCACGCCCGTATCCAGGCATCGAGCTCAACGGCAAGACCGCGGTCGTCATCGGGGTCGGCGGCATCGGAATGCAGATCGCCATCCGCGCCCACGCGTTCGGCATGGAAGTAATCGGTGTCGATCCGGAAGACAAGCCGTTCGTACCGTTCCTGAAGCGCGTGGTGAAGCCGGATCAACTCAACGAGGTCCTGCCTCTCGCCGACGTGGTATTCATCTCCGCACCGCACACCGAGAAGAGCCACAAGATGATGGGCCCGAAGCAGTTTGAGTTGCTGAAGAAGAGTTCGTACTTCGTCGCCGTCAGCCGCGGCGGAATTTACGACATGAACGCTCTTGTGAAGGCGCTCGACAGTAAGGCCATCGCCGGCGCAGGCGTCGACGTCATGGACCTCGAGCCGCTTCCGAAGGGTCACCCGCTCTGGAAGTTCGATAACGCGCTCATCACGCCGCACATCGCCGGCCGCTCCGACATGGACCGCGGGCGCATGATCGGCACCATCAGCGAAAACATCCGCCGCTTCGTCGACGGACGTCCTATGCTGAACGTCGTCGACAAGCAGAAAGGCTACTAAATAAACGCGGTGGTCTTCATACCTGAGATGTCGAAGGGTCTTCGGCATCTCACATTGGCGCAGGTAACTTTGTCGTCCACCAGCACCATGTAGCTCAGGAATTTGGCGAACTTGGCCCTGTCGCGCTCGTCAGCCCCGCCAGGCAGCCGGTCCTTCCTCTTGCGCACTATCCAGCGCAGGTTGTAACTCTCCGCCGACTTGCAATAGGGGCAGTTCAGCGACGCTGGCTTCGTCGTCTGGGATTCGTTGTAGTAGGCTCGCTCGTCCATCGGTTATCGACCTCAATCATAATGCAAGGGGGGCAGCTCCCCAGAGCTGAGTCGGCCTCTCAAGGCCGACTCCCAAAACACACGGCCAGTCCTAAACGTAAATGCCAGGCGCTTCGTGACCCGTCTTCTGGACGTACTCGGTGTAGGGTCCAGGATAGATCAGCGGCTTGCCCGTCCCCGATTCCCCGCCCAGTTCCAGCACCTTCGAGCTCAACCCACGCAGAAACGTGCGGTCGTGGGAGACGAAGATCATCGTGCCCTCAAAGTCCGTCAGCGCGTCGATGAGCATTTCTTTGGTGGCCAGATCCAGGTGATTCGTGGGCTCGTCCAGCACCAGGAAATTCGGTGGATCGTAGAGCATTCGAGCCATGGCCAGCCGCGACTTCTCACCGCCGGACAACGCGCGAATCTTCTTGTCGACGTCGTCTCCGGAGAACTGGAACGCGCCGGCAAGCGTGCGCAGAGGTCCCAGCCCGTCCTGCGAAAAATCCTTCTGCAGCTGCTCAATCACAGTCAGATCCGGGTCCAGCACGTCGAGCGACTGTTGTGCGAAGTACCCCATCCGCAGGCTCGCGCCCAGCCTCACCTCACCCGCATCGGGCGTCGAGGCGCCGGAGATCATACGCAGCAGCGTCGTTTTGCCTGCGCCATTCCGACCCATCACCGCCCACCGCTCGCCGCGCCGGATCACAAGGCTAAGCCCGTTGTAGATCACGCGCTCCCCGTAGCTCTTGTGAATGTCGTCGATCACCGCCACCTGGTCGCCCGATCTCGGCGGCACGCGGAAATCGAACTTCACCACCTGCCGCTTCTTCGGCAACTCGATTTTTTCGATCTTGTCCAGCGCCTTGATCCGGCTTTGCACCTGGGCGGCTTTGGCCGCATGCGCCTTGAACCGGTCGATAAAGCGCTGCTCTTTGGCGAGCATCGCCTGCTGCCGCGCAAACGACGCCTGCTGGTTCGTCTCGCGAATCGCACGCTCGCGCTCGTAGAAATCGTAGTTGCCCGAATACGAAATGATTTCGCCCGCATCGATTTCCGCGATCTTTGTCACGATCCGGTTCATGAACTCGCGGTCATGCGAGGTCATCAGCAGTGCGCCGCTGTATGACTTAAGGAACTGCTCCAGCCAGATAATGGACTCAAGGTCAAGGTGGTTTGTCGGCTCGTCCATCAGCAGCACATCGGGCCGGCCAAGAAGCACGCGGGCCAGCGCCACGCGCATCTTCCATCCACCCGACAGCGCGCCCACATCGCCATCGATCTGCTCCTCGCCGAACCCCAGCCCGTGGAGAACCTCGCGAGCCTGGGCTTCCAGACCGTAGCCGTCCAGATGCTCGTATTCTTCCTGCACTTCGCCAAAACGGTCGAGAATTTTGTCCATCTCGTCCGCGCGACCCGGGTCCTCCATCGCGCGCTGCAGGTCTTCCAGCTCATGGTGCAGATCGCCGACTCGCCCACTTCCCGCAATGGCTTCGTCGAGCACGGAGCGCCCCGTCATCTCCTCCACGTCCTGACGGAAGTAGCCGATGGTGAGTCGCTTCGGGACCGTGACCTCGCCTTCATCCGCGCCTTCATGGCCGATAATCATCCGAAACAGCGTGGTTTTTCCCGCGCCATTCGGACCCACCAGGCCGACCTTCTCACCGGGGTTCAGCTGAAAGGACGCGTCGACAAAGATTAGCTGCCTGCCGTACTGCTTGTTTATGTTCGAAAGGGATATCAACTTATCAGTTTCGCCCACCGGCTCGGAGAGCCGGTAGTCTGGGCGTTGCGGGGATCGGTTTGGGGAACTATTCGAGGACGGCTCGTTCGCACTTGCCTGTCTCGCGGTCAACTCTTACGGCCAGCCCGCTCGGCTCCACTTTGGACTGGCGCTCTGGGAAGTGAACGAACCACACCGGCCGGCTCTCACCGTGATCGTTCTTCCAGGAGGCCTCGTTGGCTTCCGCTTTGTCAAACTGGAGGGCACTCTTGCCGCGGCCGAGCCCGCCGTGGTTACGGCGGGCCCATTCCGCTGCCAGTTCTACGGCGCGGTGCTTACCGATTCGATCTTGTCCCGACATGGCCGCGACTACGGCAAACAGAGAGAAAAACCAGCGCCGTTTCATGGTTAATGCTACCGCCTTCTGCGGCGGATCGCGACTATACCAACAACTACGAGCCCGCCCAGTACCGTGGACGGCTCCGGAACCGGCTGCGTGTACAGCGCCATCACACCCTCAAAGTCCCCGTTGGTGATCGCAATACGATCACCCTGCGCCGCGGCGGAGGACCACATAATCGAGCTGCCCACTACCTTGGCGGCATTCTTGTTGTGTCCGAATCCCACGGCGTGTCCGATTTCATGGCGAGCCGTCGATAAAAAGTCCTGCTGACCGGCGCCAGGAGCGGCAGCGCCGGTGTACCAGGTGAAGTCTTCCAGATTGAAGGAGATTGTCTGATTGCCCGAATCGAATTCGCCCGTTGTGTTGTCATCAGTAAGGTTGAACTTGACGTTGATGTACGTTTCCGTCGGACGAGCGGCAGCGCGCGTGAAATTGAAGCCCAGGACGACGTCTGTTCTTGCCGAGTTGGTGTAGTAGGTTCGTGCGCCCGTCACCCAGTCGGTAAAGGCCTGCTCGACGCGTAACTCGTAAGCATTTCCGGTGTAGGCCGTATCGAAGTAATACAGCACACGGTTCGCAATGAATCCATGACCAAAATCCGCGTCACCACCTAATGAAGAGTGGAATGTGGTGGTGGTTCCGTTGTTATCCCACGCTTTATTCGCGTTCCAGCTCGCCTCGCCATTGTTCGTACTCAACGGGAGTGCGTTCCAGTGCTGATGTAGAATCGCGCCGTTCGTCTTGACACCACTCGACCACGTGGTGACGGTGTTGTTATGTGTATGCTCGTTGCCGGCAAGTATGGGCAGAGCTACTGCCTGGTGGCAAAGTATGACACCGAAAGCGGCCAGTAATGCCGTTTGGCGCACCGCTGAGAAGGTAAATTGCACAGTTATGTCCTCCAAGTCCATGGGACTGGAAGAATCCTAACGTTTTTCTAACCGGAACACAATAGTACTCAGAGAGACAGTGTCGTTCCGTCAACCCTTTTGACACCGTGACTTTTACCGAACTGGATCAGACGGCGGCGCGGCGTGTTCTCTGAAACAACGACACAAAAAGGCTCCACACCGCCCGCGCCATCAAAACAAACACGATGAGGAATGCCGAAACCGCGAATATCGCGTAAACGGGATGCTCCATCACCACCCACAGTCCAAACGGGACCAGCAGGTCTTCACCGAAGCTCAGTATCCAGTTCGAGAATGGTTCGGGGCTGTGGTTCACGGCGACGCGAGTAGCGGCTTTGGAGGCATGCCCCGTAAATGCGACGCCTCCCGACACAAGGCCAATCATGAGTGACATCAAGGGGTCCACGGAGCCGACCGCGGCTATCCCGAGCGCCGCCGCGCCAATCGGCCGTATAAACGTGTGCACCGCATCCCACATGGTGTCGAACCACGGAATTTTGTCGGCGATGAACTCGCAAATCAACAGCAAGCCCGAGACAATCAGCACCGGAGTCTGGCTCAGAACAGAGAGGTGCTGCAAGGAGGCAGTCGGCTCAAACCAGCCAAGACGCATGCACAAGCCGAGCGCAAACACGGTGAAGTAGAGCCGTATCCCGGCCAGGAACCCCAGACCGGCGACGGACCCAAGCAGACTGAGTGTTTCCATGTTCTGCCAACGCGTACCTCAGAAGAAAGGACGCCCGAAATACCGAGGCCGTTGCTAAACGACTTTCAGAGTTGTTGAAGAGCCAACTGCTCTTCGGTGGGCTCGGCTCAACAGAACCAGGGCTCTTCCATGTAGGGGATCACGGTTCGCGGCAGCAGCCCCTCATCGACCGGCGCGGGCCTGCCGTGGACCAGTTGCCAGATCGCATCGAACGTCTCGGCCCGCGAAGCGACGATCTTCACACCGTTCTGAACTGCGCCCATCACGTCGGCCGCAAGCTGGTCGACAGCCGGGTCGGGGTGCTTCCAGCGCCACACCAGCGCCGCAGGGTCGAAGCCAGTCACCGACTCCCGCACCTCGTCGAGCTCCAGTATTCGCGATCCAGCCGGAATCAGCAGTCGTAATGCGAGCTGTACGGGTGGAACATGTTCCGTCAGCCGAAGTTCGCGCAGGGTGTCGAGCAACTGCGCATATCCATGGCGCGTGGTCCAGGGCGTGAACGGAAGAAAAGTCGGCGAGAGCACGAGTTCGCTCTGGCGAAACAGGTCCACCACCTGCAGAAAATCCGCCCGGGTGTGCCCCTTTGCCAGATTCTCGAGCACAGCGTCTTCCAGCGATTCCACCGCGCTGATAACAAATGCGCAGCCGGTACGGGCCAGCACCGGCAGCATGTCGCGGTGCTTCAGCAGATGCTCGATCTTAATGGTGACGTCGTAGGTAAGCAGCGGGAATTCCGCATGCAGGGCTTCGACGATGTGCCGCGCGTGGGTGGGGCCGTTGAAGAAATCCGGGTCGCCGAAGCTGATGTGCTGCGCTCCGCCGGCCACCTGATTCCGAATATCGGCCAGCACCACGTCGGCTTGCACCACTCGAAAAGCCCCGCCGTAGACCGGCACCACAGGACAGTGACGGCACAGGTGCTTGCACCCCCGGCTCGCCTCGGTATACCCTGCCGTGCGTTTTCCCTTGATGGTGATCAGCTTCGGGTACCTGGCCAGCGCTGGCAGCCCCGCACGGTCGGGTTCCACGAACCGGAGCTTGTCGAGCGACACGTTGGAGCCTGGCTCGCTCCCCGCGGCGAAGTCGACCAGCGCGGGCTCGAACTCCCCGCCGAAGAAGGCAGTAACGCCCAGTTCCCGAAGGTGCTCCTCGGCCATCGGCGCGTAGAGGCCATAGGCACACAGAGCCGCGCCCGAATTCAGAGTGCGGACGCGTGTCACCACGGCGGAAGCCAGCCGGGTAGCGGTGTGCATCGGAAGGTAGACCGCCACCAGATTCGCCTCGCGAACGGCCTGCACGGGGAATGGAATGACGGAGAGGTCGACTGCGGATACTTCGTGACCGGCGCGGCGCAGCCAGGCGGCAGGCGAGGCCAGCCCGAACGGCTGCCTGCCCATCTCATACGTCGCGAGTAAGACGACCTTCACCGCGCGAGTCTACTGCACCGGACCGGCGTAGTAGCCTTTGCGGGCTCGAATCTTGACGCCCTGGAGGCTGGGGACGTCGACGCGAATGTTGCGGAAGACACGCGCCTGTTCCTTCGGTGTGTCTTTCACGTCGGGGGTGTAGCGAATGATGTACTGCGTGGTCACCTCGCCCGCCACGTTGGAAATCGCGCGGAACATGCCGGTCGCGATCTGCGAAGCGTAGGCACCCGTGCCGACCGCCATGGCGTAATTGCCCGCGTCCTGCGGCTTTTCCAGATACGCGATCACGTCTTTGTACACGTTTTCGAGCGGATACTCCACACGGCCGCCGGTCTCTTCCGCCAGCCGCCGCAGATTCTTGTCGCCTTCAGCGGTGAAGCCGTAGGACATCGTGCTGACACCGTAGATCGTCACCAGATTCCGCTGCGCCAGTTCCAGCACTTCTTCCAGCGTCTTCTTGCTGGCATTGTCGTGCCCGTCGCCAATCACAACGATCACGCGGCGCGGTTCGATGGGTTCACCCTTCACCAGCCGTCGATTGGTGCAGGCCATGTAGATCGCGTCATACAACGCGGCGCCCCCGCCCGGCTTCATTTTGCGAAGCCGTTCCAGCAGCTTCTCAGGATCGGACGTGGTGTTGACAGTGACCTCGGCTTCGGTGCTGTAGCTGATCAGGTAGCCGCTGTACCGTGGATCGTTCGGCATCAGCGCCGACACCAGTTCCTGCGCCGACTCCGAGTAAGCTTTCCAGTGGATCTTGCTGGCACTGCTGAGGTCCATCAGAAAGCCAATGACCACAGGCTGCTTCTGCTCGCGGGTAAAGAACTGGATACGCTGCTCCACGCCCTGGTCGAAGATTTTGAAATCCTCCGCGTCCAGGTTGGAGACAAACCGTCCCTTTTCGTCCGTCACCGTCACCGGGATGATGACTTCGGTGATCTGCGCTCGGAACGGCTGGTCACCCGCCGCCTGAGGCGGAGTGGGGGGCGGCGCAGTCTGAGCGCCGAGGGCCAGACACAACACAAAGACGACGAGACAACGACCAGTCATAGTCCGATTGAACCTGTACTCATGTTAGCGCGACGCGGGCCTCGTGAAACACGTTCCATCGGGAGTTGAGTTCCAGTCATCAGAATCCAAAGACATGCATCATGTTACGATTTTGGAACCTTCGATGCCTCTGGTAGCCAATGCAACACCGCCGACACCTGGCCGCCTCCTCCATGGCTACCCGCCGCAGTTCCGTTACTACGACATGTTGGTCGCAGCCTTCGTCGCGGTCCTGCTGATCTCCAACATCGTTGCTCCCAAGATGATCGCGTGGGGCGAGCTACGCTTCAGCGGCGCTCAGATCCTGTTTCCGCTTACCTACATTTTCGGCGACATTTTCGCCGAGGTGTACGGGTACGCCGGTTCGCGGCGCGCCATCTGGCACGGCTTCTTCGCGTCGGCGCTGCTCGCGGTGGTCGCCATGGTGATCGTGGCGCTCCCGCCCGCACCGGGGTGGCCGCATCAGCAGGCATACGAGACCGTCCTCGGCATGATCCCGAGGCTGGTGGTTGCCAGTCTCATCGCGTACTGGGCAGGTGAGTTTGCCAACTCGTTCGTGATGGCCCGCATGAAGGTGGCCACCAGCGGCAAGCATCTGTGGATGCGCACCATCGGCTCCACTGCCGTCGGACAGGCCGTCGATACCGTGGTCGTAATCGTAATCGCGTTCGCAGGTGTCTGGTCCACGTCTGACATGATTCGCGCCATCCTCTCCGGCTATATCGCGAAGGTCGCATATGAAGCCGCGCTTACACCTCTGACCTATTTGGTGGTCAACGGCCTCAAGCGTGCCGAAGGTGTCGACATCATGGACACCGACACCGACTTCAATCCATTCCGCAGCCGCATCGCTGCCCGCTAAACGCGCGACAATCGTGGTTTGCTGAACACGGTACGGGCCACTCTGCAGGCGTACGACATGATTCGCCCAGGCGATTGCGTCGGTGCGGCCGTGTCGGGCGGCGCCGACTCTGTCTGCATGTTGCACATTCTAAATGAACTTTCTGCCGAAAATGGCTTCGCTTTGCACGTGCTCCACCTCAATCACGGCTGGCGCGGCGACGAATCGGACGCCGACGCCGCCTTTGTCGCCGCCCTCGCCGACCGTCTCGGCCTGCCCTGTACTGTAGGGCGGGCGGGCCCGCCTGTAGATGCCAACCTCGAGCAGGCAGGGCGCCTCGCGAGACTCGAATTCTTTAGCCGCGTACAGGCAGACGCCGGACTACAGCGTATTGCTACCGGGCATACCCGGTCGGATCAGGCGGAAACGGTTCTCTACCGACTGCTCCGGGGTTCCGGGACTGCCGGCCTGAGCGGGATCCGGCCCGTAACCACGGACGGCCGGATCCGCCCCCTGATCCGCTGCTCTCGGGCCGAGGTGGAGAAGTGGCTGCGAGATCAGGGACATACGTGGCGGGACGACCGCACCAATTCGGACCAGACGTTTGACCGCAACCGCATCCGTCATCACTTAATTCCCCTGCTCCAGCGTGACTACCAGCCCGCAGTGGCGGAAATCCTGGGCGCCACCGCGGAAATGGCGCAGGACGAGGAATCCTGGTGGGCGGCCGAGGTCGACCGGCTGCTTCCGGGCGTCATTGAGAAAAAGAACCTCACGTCGGTGGTGATTCGTGCCGATAAGCTCAGCAGTCTGGCGGCGGCTCCGGCGCGCCGGGTGATACGGCGGCTGCTTGCCGATTTCCGGGGGGATCTGCGCGGCCTGGATCTGACCCACATCGAGCGGGTCCGGCAGCTGGCCTGCCAAAAGGAGGGACACGGGCGAACTCAGATTCCAGGCGCCGACGTATTTCGCTCCTTTGAGTGGCTGAAACTCGGGCCGCTGCACCGCGAATCCCGGTCGTCGCTCGATTACGCGTTTTCTGTGGGTCGAGAGGAGTTGGACCGTGGCTGGCGGCGGGAGATCCCTCAGGCAGGCCTCGCTATGTTTTTGGAAATACAGCCTGGTAACGTAGCCGTTCATTCCTGGCCGTATAATGAAGAGTCAGCCGAACTGGATGCGGATACTCTCGCATTTCCGGCAGAGCTGCGGAACTGGCATCCTGGAGATGAGCTGGAGCTCCCTGGGGCTTCAGTTAAGGTGAAACAGTTGTTCCAGGAATATCGTATCCCTATATGGGAGAGGCACTTGTGGCCTGTCCTGACGTGCGGCGAGGAAGTGGTTTGGTCGCGTCGGTTTGGTCCCTCGGCGAAGCACAGGAAGAGTACTGACACCCGCTTCGTTTTGCATTTGCGAGTTCGGGAGTCCGGGTCCGACGACCTCAGTTAAATCACCCGGTGAAAGATCGCATGAATCGGAAGAGCCCTTTTCAGCGTCGAAAAGATTAAGATGACAGAAACGTGTCTGTCGTCCACTGTAATACGGGACTCATTTGGGAGATTGGAATGAATTCAAACGTGAAACAGGCCGTACTCTGGATCGTGCTGCTCTGTGTAGCCGCGCTGATCTGGATCGTCGTCCGCTCAGGTCGCGGCCCGAACGAAGCGCAGTTGACCTTCAGCCAGTTCATGACGGAAGTCGAACAGGGGAAGATTTCCAAAGTCAGCATCAGCGGCCATGACGTAAAAGGGGATTTCAAGAGCGGCGCCAAACTGGTTACCAAAGTCCCGCTCAACTACCCCGACCTCTACAAGCAGCTCCGCGACAAGTCGGTTGATGTGGACATCCGCGAAGCAAGCTCTGGAAACGTCGTTTCCATCCTCATCAACGCCATACCGTTCGTCCTCCTGCTCGCCTTCTGGATCTTTATGATGCGACAGATGCAAAGCGGAGGTAACAAGGCACTTAGCTTCGGCAAGAGCCGGGCCAGGCTCCACTCGTCGCAGCAAAAGAAGGTAACGTTTAAGGACGTCGCCGGCGTCGAGGAAGCCAAGGAAGAACTACAGGAAATTATCGAGTTCCTTCGCGAACCGCAGAAGTTCCAGAAGCTCGGCGGCCGTATCCCCAAGGGCGTCCTGCTCATCGGACCTCCGGGTACCGGCAAGACATTGCTCGCCCGCGCCATTGCAGGCGAAGCCAGTGTGCCGTTCTTCTCGATCTCCGGTTCCGACTTCGTGGAAATGTTCGTCGGCGTCGGCGCCAGCCGCGTTCGCGACCTGTTCGAGCAGGGTAAGAAGAATGCCCCCTGCATCATCTTCATCGACGAAATCGATGCGGTTGGCCGCCACCGCGGCGCCGGTCTCGGCGGTGGACACGATGAACGCGAGCAGACGTTGAACCAGTTACTCGTCGAAATGGATGGTTTTGAATCGAACGAAGGCGTCATCCTTGTAGCCGCCACCAACCGCCCAGACGTGCTCGACCCTGCCCTGCTCCGCCCGGGCCGTTTCGACCGCCGCGTGGTTGTGGGCCGCCCCGACGTAAAGGGCCGCGAGATGATCCTCAGGGTTCACACCAAGAAATCGCCGCTTTCCGACGACGTCGATCTGGCGGTGATTGCCCGTGGTACTCCTGGCTTTGCCGGTGCCGACCTCGCAAACCTGGTGAACGAAGCTGCGCTGATCGCCGCGCGTCAAAACCGTAAGGTGGTCACGCAGGTTGATTTCGAGTTCGCCAAAGACAAAGTCATCATGGGCGTCGAGCGTAAGTCGCTCATCATGAACGACGAAGAGAAAAAGAACACGGCCTATCACGAAGCCGGCCACGCGCTGATCGCCGTGATGGAGCCGCACGCCGACCCGCTGCACAAGGTCACCATCATCCCCCGGGGGATGGCACTCGGCCTGACGATGCAGCTGCCGCTCGACGACAAGCACTGCTACTCGAAGTTCTACCTCGAAGCGCAGCTGGCCATCCTGATGGGCGGCCGCGTGGCGGAAGAGATGTTCATGCACCACATCACCACCGGCGCGGGCAACGACATCGAACGCGCCACTGACCTGGCTCGCAAAATGGTCTGCGAGTGGGGCATGAGCGAACTTGGACCCATGAGCTTCGGCAAGAAGGAAGAGCAGATCTTCCTCGGCCGAGAGATCGCCCAGCATCGCGACTACAGCGAGGCCACGGCGATCGAGATCGACAAGCAGGTACGCAATCTGGTCGATGCCGGCTATCAGCGCGCCCTCACACTCATCACCGAGAGCAAGGACGCTCTGGTTCGCATCGCGCAGGCACTTCTCGAGCGCGAGGTTCTGGACGGTCCTGAAGTGCGTCGCCTCATCGACGGAGTTGAACTTCCTCCGCTGCCTCAGGCAAAACCGAAGAGCACGGACGATTCCCGTCCTGGCCAGGTGATTACGCCTGACGGTCCGATGCGCGTTCCACCGCTTGAGGGCGGCAGTCCCCTTCCCGCTTAATGACGACTGACACACACGTAACCATCAATGGCGGCGCCCGGCTATCCGGCGCCGCCATTCCTGTTTTCCCGGTCTACCTCTTCGACGTGGATGGCACACTGGTCGATTCCGCGCCCGACATTTGCGGCGCTATCCAAACCGTGCTGTCGACCACCTCTCGTCCCGACGTCGAAATCTCGTTCCTCAAACAGTACATCGGCTACCACCTGATCGATCTGTTTCAGGACCTGTTCCCGGAAATCGACAACGACGAAGTCGACAGGCTGGTCTGCCACTACAGGGCCGTTTACCCGGAGCGCGGTCATAGCTCGACGCAGCTCTACCCCGGAGTTCTGGAGACCATATCAAAGCTCCCTGGGCGCAAGTCGACCGCGACCACCAAGGGCACGCCCACCACCCGGCTCATCCTCGGGAAGTTTGGACTGCTCCCATACTTCGATCACGTGCAGGGAACCGACGGCTTCCCCTCCAAGCCCGCTCCCGACGTCATCCTGAAGTCCGTGGAATTATTCGGCGTGAAGCCGGAAGAATGCCTGTTCATCGGCGACGCTCCGCCGGACATGGAAGCGGGACGCCGCGCAGGCGTCAAAACCTGCGGCGTCCGATACGGATATGGCGACCACGCGCGCATGTCGCAGTGGGAACCCGACTACTGGATCGACAGCATCGACCAGCTCCTCCCGGCTCACTCATAGCGATTGATCTTCCCGGGCAAGATCTTCGATGGACCCCGCGACACAGCGATAGTGGGCCACGGCTTCACGTTCAAATTCGACGATCCACGTCGCCGATCGGTGCACTTCAGCCGGGCTGGAGTACTGTCTATCACGATAAGTAGCGGTTAACAGAATGGTACGCTGCGGAATAGCCTTCCGAGGGGAGTCCCGCAGCCGTGAACCGTCTTATCTCGCTTTCGTTGTTCCTTTCGCTGTGCGTCTTTGCCCAGAGTGTCGACAGTGTCCTGACAGGCACCGCTACCGACCCCTCAGGGGCCGGTGTTCCAGGTGCACGGATCGCGATTACTAACACCCGCACCGGCGTGGCCGTGCGCACGGAATCCAACTCCGAAGGTGTTTACGTCTTCCCTTCCCTGGCTCCGGGAACGTGGCGGCTGCGCGCGGAAAAACAGGGCTTTCAAACTTTGATCTTCGATCAGGTGAGCCTTGAAGTGGGAGCACGCGCAAGCCTGAATCTCCCTTTCACGGTGGGCGACACGGCAACGTCGATTGAAGTGAAAGCCGAAGCAACCAGCGCACTCGGCTATGAAACCGCATCGACGGGCGGCATGCTCAGCGGCCAGCAAATTCAGGAGTTACCCGTCACCAGCCGCAGCGCTCTCAGTCTGCTTTACACGCAGGCCGGACTGGTGGGCGACAACATCGCTGGCGGACGAATCGGCTCGCTCAACATCACGCTCGACGGACTGAATGTGCAGGATCAGCGACTCAATCAGGGCGTCTCCTCGCCCATCGGAATGAGCGTCGACAAGATTGAAGAATTCCGGGTAATCACTGCGCCCGCCGACGCGGAACTCGGGCGCGGGTCGGCGCAAATTCAACTCATCTCCCGCTCAGGTACCAATCAGTTTCACGGATCGCTGTTTGAGTTCCACCGCAATACCGTGCTAAATGCCAACGACTGGTTCAACAACCAGCGCGGCAACGATCCCTTCACGGGGCAACAGGCCAGCCCGCGCAATATCCTGATCCGCAACCAGTACGGTGGTCGCATCGGTGGACCCATCCGTCGCAACAAAACATTCTTCCACTTCCTTTACGACGCACAAAAGATCCGGCAGCGAGTCTCCATCACCAACACCACGCTGACAGAGTCCGCACGTCAGGGGTTGGTCCGCTTCTTCCCCGGCGTGCAGAATGCCAATGCGGAGGCACGTACGCCAACGGTCGACCTCTCAGGCAATCCAGTGCGTCCGGCTACCGCCACCGGGACGCTCCAGACCGCGAACCTGTTCGGCTCCGATCCCAACCGCGCCCGCCTCGACCCGTCCGGTACGGTGCAGAAGATGCTGGCGCTGCTGCCCCTTCCCAACAACTTCCGCACCGGAGACGGGCTCAACACGGCCGGTTACACCTGGCAGCGCCCGAGCTCTCAGAACAGCGCGCAATTCAATATCAAAATCGACCACACATTTAATGACCAGCACCGCGCCAGCGTCAGCTACACGCACGAGAATCAGGAGAACACCAACCTGTTTTCCGAACAGCGGTTCCCCGACGCGCCAGGCGGCAACACCATTTACCGCGACCGCATGGCGACGGTCAACCTGTGGTCGTCCCTGCGGCCGAACATCCTCAATGAATTCCGCGCGGGCTACCTGCGTCCCTGGCTGCGCTTCTACACGGGATGGGAGGTCGACAAATACAAGAGCCTGATCCCCGGCGCCTCGTCATATCCCTACGTCATCGACTTCGCCTCTTTCGCCCCGCCCGTGAACATCGACGACAACCCCGTGGGCCGCATCTCGCCCCTGTATCAGTACTCCGACAATCTCACGTGGATTCGCGGCAAACACTCCCTGAAGGGCGGCTTCGAGCTGCGCTTCTCCAGCTCCAATGGCTTCAACTCCACCGACGTAACTCCCCGCGCAGTGATCGGAACCGGAGGCTCACCCGTCGTGGGTGTCGACCGAATCAATGGCATCGGCCAGAACCTCACCACGGCAACCAACATCCTGAACGACCTCGCCGGTTCGTTGTCCAGCCTGCGCCAGGCACTGAATGCGCCGGGCGGAGCGAATCCCGTTTATTTGCCAGGCGAAGTGAAGCAGCGCACGTGGAAGCGCCCCGAGTATGGCGCCTTCATCAAGGACGACTGGAAGGTGCGCTCTAACCTCACGCTCAATCTGGGAGTCCGCTGGGATTACTACGGCGTCACCTACGATGCGCAGGGCCGCACCGCGGGACTCGTTGGGGGACAGGCTGCACTGTGGGGTATCACTGGAACCAGTTTCGCGGATCAGTTCCAGCCCGGCCGTCTGAATGGCAGCCTCGCGCGCGTAGAGTTGATCGGACCCAACTCGCCGAACCCGTCGAGGCAGGTGCACAACGACGACTTCAACAACTTTGGCCCTGCCGTCGGACTTAGCTGGCAGCTCCCCTGGTTCCGCCGGCCCACGGTGTTTCGCGCCGGCTACAGCATCGCGTATGAGCGTAATTCGCTCCGCGTGTACGACGCGGTTTCCGGCGATGCACCCGGACTCCGCCAGGTAGTGACGCAGACGGAGTCCCGCTATCTCAGCCTCGGCAGCGCAGCCTTCCCGCTGCAACCTGTTGACAAGCCGCTGTCACTGGTTCCGCTCACGGACCGTACACAGACGGTTCGCGCTTTCCAGGACAATCTCCGAACTCCGTACATCCAGAACTGGAGCGCAACGCTGGCCCGCGAACTCGCCAGAGGACTGACGATGGAAGTGCGATACGTCGCCACCAAGGGCACCAAACTCGTACGCGGCACCAACATCGATGAGCAGATCATTTTTGAGAACGGCCTGCTCGACGCATTCCAGGTGACACAGGCCGGCGGCAACGCCCCAATCCTCGACCGCATATTCAACGACTACAACATCGCTGGAGTCGGGCGCGTCAACGGCACAACCATCACAGGCTCGGACGCAGTGCGCGCTATCTCCACCACACAGGGCTACCTGGCCGCGCACAGCGTCGCGTCGTTCGCCGACTACATCAGTTCCAACACGCTAATCACGGGCGACCGTGGCGGCCTTCTTCGACGCGCAGGTCTGCCTGAGAACTTCGTCTACGCGAACCCGCAATTCGGCTCGTCGAGACTCACAGGCAACTTCGCCAACTCCACATATCACAGTCTGCAGGTCGAGTTCACCCGCCGCTACGCAAAGGGCTGGACGCTGCAGGGCAACTACACCTGGAGCCGCGCACTCGGTGAAGAAGAAGGCGCGGGCGAAGAAATGATCGATTCGTACCGTTCCGCCAGGAACTGGAGTCTCGACAAACGGCTCATGAGTTTCCACCGCACGCACGTTATTCGTACCAGCGGCACGTACGAACTCCCGTTCGGCCCCGGCAGGAAGTATCTGACTTCAAAGAACGCCGTGCTCTCGCGCGCCGTCGGCGGATGGCGCACAAGCTGGATCTTCAACGTCTTCTCCGGCAGACCTTTCGGCATCACCTCAGGACGAAGCTCACTGAACAACTTCGGCGACAACACCGCGACCTCCGTCGTGCCATTCGACCCTGGCACCGGCGAGGTCACACGCATGGGCAACGGCGTGACATACTTCGCGAACCTGCTGCAGGTGCCCGACCCTTCGATTGCACTCATGACGCCCAGCATCCGCTCCCGCGCCACCATGCGAGCCATAGCCGACAGCACCGGCCGCATCCTGCTGGTTAACCCGACACCCGGCACGCTCGGCAGCCTGCAAGGCAGTTTCCTCGAAGGCCCCGGCAACTTCCGGCTCGACCTCAACGTGGTGAAGCGCATCCCCATCGCGGAGAAAACAAATCTGGAGTTCCGCGCCGACGCGATCAACCTGACGAACACGCCGCAATTCGACAATCCGAACTCCGACATGAACAGTGTGAACTTCGGACGGATCACCGGCGCCACCGGCGAGCGCATTCTTGTGATTGGAATGCGGCTGAATTTCTAACGACACATATCCGTGGCAGCCTTTTAACATGCGCGAACTTAGGGGTTTGGTGGCCGGTCTGATTCTCTGTGGCTGTGCCCAGGCCGCAACACTGCAAGGCGTGGTTCGCGACGCTTCGGGTGGCGCGGTGCCGGACGCATCGGTGGCGATCCGGTCGGCCACAGGCGATTTGCTGGAGACGCTGCGAACAACTGCCGACGGCTCATTCGAATACAAAAGCCCGCGCGCCGGAACAGTGCGCGTGAGTGCTTCGCAAAATGGGTTCGTTTCGCAATCGGCGCTGGTGCCGCCCTCAGTCGATCAGACCGAGATCGTGCTCGGCGAACCGGAGTCGGTATACACGCGCATCAACGTCACAGCAAGCCGCGGCTCGGTCGACGACAGCGCCGCATCGCCGCACGTCATCTCCATCCGCACGGACAGCGACATATTGAAGCGTCCGGCCGCGACCCTCGGGAACGCGCTGGAAGAGGCTCCAGGAATCGTGGTACAGCAAAGCACGTATGGACAGGTCTCGCCATTCCTGCGCGGGCTCACCGGATATCAGGTGCTGAATCTCATCGACGGTGTGCGCTTCAACAACTCGACGTTTCGTTCAGGACCCAATCAGTACCTCGCGTTCGTTGAGCCGATGCAAGCCTCGCGAGTCGAAGCGCTGCTGGGACCCACCGGATCGCAGTATGGCAGCGATGCGCTGGGCGGAACCATTCAGGTGCTCACGCCAGGCGCGCGTTTCTCCGATCCCGGCGAGCGCGCAGTGCACGGCGACTTCGTACTCGGCGGCGCAACGGCTGACCTGTCGGGCTTCGGAGCCGCGCGCGTCAGCCTAACCACGCCTCGCGTTTTTGCGCTGGTCGGTGCGTCGGGCCGCAAGCACAACGACCTTCGCGCAGGGCAGGGCTACGACTCGCGCAACGTCTTTCACCGTCTCTTCGGCATGCCCCTCGACGCCGTGAGCAACCTTGTCGGGGAGCGTCAGCAGGACAGTGGCTTCCGTCAGTACGGGCTGCAGGGCAAAGTCGCCGTTCGGCTCCGGCCCGACCAGACACTCAGCATCTACGCACAACGCGGCGTGCTCGACGGAGTGCGCGGTTATAAAGATCTGCTCGGCGGCCTTGGCCGTGTGCTCTCGGAGTTTGAGCCCCAGGTGCTCAACTGGGTTCACGGGCGTTACGAAAAGTCCGGCCTCGGTCCGTTCGATTCCGTCAGCGCCACATTGTCGCTAAACCAGCAGACCGACGGCTCGGCTCGCCAGAATCTGCGCTTTACCGATCCCGTCACCCGAGACTTCAGCCGCGTCAACGCATATGGCTACGCGGGTCAGGCCACCATGCATCGAGGATCCAGAGTCCTGGCATCGTTCGGCGGAGAAGCTTATGACGAGCGCGTCGACTCCACACGTGAGGTCTTCACGCCAACAACTGGCGCCACCACAAGACCTCGCGCGCTTTACCCGAACCGCTCCTCCTACGCGACGCTCGGCACATATGGAGAAGCCGCGTATCAGTTGACCACCCGGCTGCGGCTCGGCGGCGGAGTACGCTTCACCGGCGTTCGATTTCACACGCGCGAGGATCGTACCTTCGGCATTCCCAACGCGACGCAGTGGTTTCAGGACTTCACGTTCCACAGCACTGCTCGCTGGCAGACCACCGAGTGGCTCGGCTTCCAGGCGGTTGTCAGCCGTGGGTTCCGCGCACCAAACCTGAACGACCTGGGCGCGCTGGGACTGAACGACCTTGGCTATGAGATCCCTGTGGCCAACGCACCGGGCGCGTTGCTCAGCACCGATGCCGGCGAATCCGCACTCTCAAAGGGGATGACAGCCAGCAGCCTCGCAGCGGAATCGCTGATGAACTACGAGGCCGGCCTGCGCATCACCACCAAACGCGTCTACGCAAGGGTGCAGTTCTTCCAGGCGGACCTCTACGATCCCATCGTCCGCCGAACGCTACTCTTCGCAAGCAGCAGCGCACCCACGCAACTCGCAGGGCTGCCCGTCACAGTCCTGCCGCAAACCGCACAGCAACGTACCCAGAGTGTGGTGGCGGTCGCGACAGCACTCGATCCCCGAGCCGTGAAGGCCTTCGTCAACGACGGGCAGTCGCGCTACTACGGAGTGGAGGCGATGGGCCATGTGCGGCTCACCAGCCACTGGTCCTTCGACGCCAACTACAGCTACATCAACGGGCGTGATCTGTTTCCCAGTCGCTCCATCCGCCGGCTGCCCCCGCAACTTGGCACCGCGGCGGTACGGTACAACCCGTCGAGCCGCCGCATGTGGGCTGAGCTCTCAGTCACAGCAGCGGGCGAGCAGTCACGGCTCAGTGGCGGAGACCGCGATGACGAACGCATCGGAGCATCTTTCCGCCGCCGCGACATCGCTGACTTTTTCGCAGGCTCGCGCGTAGCACCACATCTGAGCAACGGCGTCTTCACGCCGACATCTGAGACGCTGGCTCAGATTCAGGCCCGCGTGCTCCCGGGTATCAGCGACGACAACACACGTGTGCCGCTTTACCTGTCCACTGCGGGATGGGCCACCGTAAATCTGCGCGCAGGCATGCCACTTGGCGAGAACTGGATGATCACCGCCGCGCTGGAGAACGTGGCCGACCGCAACTACCGCATCCACGGCTCAGGCGTCGATTCGCCCGGCCGCTCGGCATACCTCAGCCTGCGCTGGCAGTTCTAAGTGATGATGTCGGTGAGCACGGTGCCCTGCACCTCAGTGAGCCGTTCCTTGCGACCCAGGTGCATGTAGCTCAGCGCATCCTGCTCCAGCCCAAGCTGGTTCAGAATCGTCGCGTGCAGATCCCGGAAATGCACGGGCTTTTCCACGGCTTTCAAACCGATATCGTCGGTGGCGCCATAGACCGTGCCGCCCTTGAATCCGCCGCCAGCCAGATACATGGAGAAGCCCGTGTTGTGGTGGTCGCGCCCGTTGCCCTTCTCCGATTCCGGAGACCGTCCAAACTCTCCGCCCCACAGCACGACCGTCGAATCGAGCATTCCGCGCTGCTTCAAATCCGCGATCAGCGCCGCCACAGGCTTGTCCGTAAACGAAGCCATTTTCTTGTGGTTCGATTCGATGTTGCTGTGCGCATCCCACTCCGTATCGGCATTGCCGCCGCCCGACACCACGCACACGAACCGCACGCCCTTCTCCACCAGTCGACGCGCCAGCAAACACCGACGCCCGTAGTCGTCCGTCGCAGGCTCGCCGACCCCGTACATCTCCCGCGTCGCCTGCGACTCCTTCGATATATCGAAAACCTCAGGAGCCTCTGTCTGCATCCGAAACGCAGTGTCGTAAGCCGAAATGCGCGCCGAGAATTCCGCATCCTCGCCAGGAATATTCCGCTCATTGATCGAGCGAATAAAGTCGATGGTCTTGCGCCTGTCCTTCAGCTCGACACCCTTCGGCAGATCGAGGTTCAGCACCGGCTTGTTCCCTGGACGCAGCATGGTCGGCTGGTACACGGCGGGCAGAAAGCCGTTCTTGTACATCGGCACGCCCGCTTCCTGCGCACCCGCGGAATCCGGCATCACCACATACGCCGGCAGCGATTCCGCCTCTGATCCGAGCCCGTAAACCACCCAGCTCCCCATCGCGGGAAAGCCCGGAATCACGCGACCCGTCATCATCTGGTACTGTGCGGCCGAGTGCACCACCATGTCCCCGTGCATCGACCGGATCACACACAGATCGTCAACGACTTTGGCCTGATGCGGGAACAGATCCGACACTTCAATGCCCGACTTCCCATACTTCGCAAACGTCTGCTTGCTCCCGAGCAACCGGGATGCCGAGTTCACGTTCTGATACTTCACATCGCCGAACTCCGCCGGACGCACCTGACCGTGCAGCTTATTCAGCAGCGGCTTGGGGTCGAACGTCTCCAGGTGCGACGGCCCTCCGGCCATGAACACAAAGATCACAGCCTTCGCCTTCGCCGCCTTGTGAGGAGGCTTCGGCGCCAGAGGATTGTAAGCCGCGGCCTGTGCCAGTGGCGAGCCCACCATGGAAGCAAATGCCAGCGAGCCAACGCCGCAGAAGCAGTCGTTCAGAAACTCTCGGCGATTTCGGGCAAAACGAACGTGTTCAGACATTTAATTCACGTATAAAAAGCTGTTGAAATTAAAGACCGCCAGAGCGAACTCTTTGTAGCCTTCGGGAGTCTCAGGAGCGTTCTGCAGGAACTTCAGGGCCAGCGCTTTGTCGCCCGCGCTCGCCGGCTTGCCTGTCGCGAGCCGCCACGCCAGATCGATCCGCTCCGCCTTCGTCGACTTCTCCTTAAGC
>JAWXCM010000388.1:0-7911 GCA_034408745.1 Bryobacteraceae bacterium | reverse complement strand
TGAGCACCGAATCGACCGTGGTACCGATGGAAGCCGCGATTGCGGCGCGAATCTCGTCCACATCGAAGGTGGTGAACGCGATCACATCGCAACCGAGGACCGCGACCTTACGTCCTCCGCCGGCAAGCACGACGGCGATGGCCGTGAGGGGCCGCCCGTAACCCTCGGAGACACCCGCGCGGGCGAAGTAGCCGGACATCGAAATGCCGGCCGGCGCCGTGATGTCCACCCGGTACACTCCGGCTTGCGTACGATAACTCATGACATGGCTCCTCTCTCAGCCGCGATGACCCTCAATGGGGTTAAGCACCCGCGTAGCGCCGCGCCGCGCACATCGTCCCGACCGCCGCGGCATCGTCCTCGCGAATCAGGAGCCCACAGATCAGGGCCGCGATCCAGAGGGTGGATCCCGCTTAGGGAGTTGAAGGCAAGCATGGTTCGGGATTCCTCCTCAATGATGTCGAGCGTGGCGTCGATTTCGGGGCGCATGCGCTCCATTTCGAAGTCGAGCGCGGCGGTTTCGAGGACGCGGAAGCGGCGGAGACGCCAGCGGGCTTCGGCGCCCGGGCGGTTTATTATGGGAGCGAGAAACAGGGGTGCCGGAACGCGTCAGTGTGGCGGATTTGGAACACAGCGAAGCTGGCGGGAAGGTGACGCGGGTGTAACCACGGTCCGACTTCTCCAGGAGGCTTATGGTTAATCGATCAATGGACCAGGATGAAATGCCAAATGAGATTGACTTCCAAAAGGGCGTCCGGGGAATTCATCACATCGCGTCTGGTGCACGGGTGCTGATGCCGGTCTCCATTGAGCGGGGGGTATGGGAGTTCTTTGCAGGCAAGGCCGAAAAGCGGGAGGTTGCCGTTTCAGAGCTGGTGAGTGATATTCTCCGGCGGGAGATTGAAATTCACGAGGCTACCGAATAGCGGTTGCAGATCCCTCGAATCGGGCGGGTTTACGGCCGGGTGCAGGAATGCGCACCATGGCGAGATTGCTCTATTCTATTACCATATGCTCGAAGGCATGATTCTCAAACACGAAGTGCGCCGCTGGCAGTCAGCAACCAACGGCGGGGGGAGAAAGTAAACCATGGCACTCGACCTGCAACGGGAACGCCAGCAGGCCCATGCTCTCATTGATCTCCTGCCACCAGCCAAGCTCGGCGCGGTCCGGAATCTACTCGAAGTGTTTCTTGACGAGGATAGCGACACGCTCAGTCCCGCTGAAGCGAAGGCGGTCGCCGAGGCCGACGAGTGGAGCAAGCACAACCAGCCAATTCCCCATGAGCAGGTCCTCGCCGAGTTCGGACTCTCCATGGCCGACTGGGAGAAGATGAGCCGCGAACCGTAGAGCGATGGCCAAACACATCGTCTGGACCGAACAGGCCAGGACCGACATCCGCGCCATCGAGCAGCCCATCGCTGTCCAGATTCTCAAAACCGTCGGCCGCTACGTCCTGGCCGGCGAAGGCGCAACCAGGCAACTGAAGGGCATCACGCCGCCACTGATCCGGCTTCGCGCCCAGAATCACCGCGTCTTCTTCCGCGATCACGGCGACTACTTCCAGATCGAACGCGTCCTCGACCGAAAACAAGCTTACCGCTGAGCGGCGGAGAGATGTGGAACGATTGTTGAACAGACCGACCAAAACCTTAACCGCACTGAGTTATCGCGCGTCGTGAGTTCCGGGTTGGCTTCGGGCTGCACGGCCAGATCGACCCGCCAGCCTGACGGGACATTGAATTCACGCATCATTGCCGCAACACCCAGCAGCCCTGGGCGCTCCGGGCAGGAAATCGACGAGGAGGTCGATGTCGCTGTCTGGTCGCATCTCACCGCGCGCTGCTGAACCGAACCGTAATAACTCCTTCACCTGATGGCGGCGACAGATCTCGGCCTCCGGCAACTCAGTGCACAAGAGAGCCGGCGAGTGATTTTGTTCAGGCATACGTCACATCGCCGGGCATCTTCAAGGCATACTGGAGCGGCGCAGGGCCAGCTACAGTGCGACAAGATTCTCGCGATGCGTGGATTGTCTCCTTCACGTGGAGCCGGATCGCTGGCAAGCCTGCGGCTGGTGGTCATCTGGAGCGGTGTTCCCGGCGCGGGCATCCGGACATCGCCTGTGACGTAGTTCCGAAGTTTCCATCGGGCTGTGGTTGTCGGATTCCACCTGGTGAGCGGCCGGCTGAAAAGCCGGTGGCGGGCAGGACTGCCCGCCACAACACCCATTGCCAGCGACCTCGCGGTGCTGCGAGAGAAAAGGGAAAAAGAAAACAGGGAAGAGGGTAACCGATCAGGTCCTGGCGCAACGAAAGCCGATGTTGTCGTAACGGTACTGCGGGACGTTGCCGAAACGACACGCACAGGCGGCGAGGTCATGGAAGTAGTTCCACGAGCCGCCCCGCGCCACACGCGCAGATTCATCGGCCGACCATACGCTCTCCGTCCACTCCCACACGTTGCCGGCCATGTCCTCACAGCCGTACGCGCTTCGGCCTGCCGGATAGCTGCCGACGGCACTCGCCTTTCCACGGCCGCTCTCACTGGTATTGCAGTGTGCAGCATCGAACGCATCGCCCCACGGGTAAACGCGCTTCCGCTGCATCTCGGGATCCCACCCCGCAGCTTTCTCCCATTCGAACTCCGTCGGTAACCGGTATCCGCGTCCTCGCCAGTGGCAGTACAAACGGGCCTCGAACCAGCTCACAGTCACGACCGGTTGCCGGTCCTGATCACTGTACTGGTTCCTCCCGTATCCCGGGATCATCCGTTCGAATTCCTGGTTGGTTACCGGGAAGCGTCCGATGGAGAACGCTGGTACATCCACCATCCTGCCGTCCTCACCGAACGGAAAGGAACCGGCTGCGACAGGCACCATATCGTCGTCCTCTGCCGGGGCTTCGGAGAAGAAACCTTCCAGGAGTGCGGCGGCCTGGTGTTCACCGCGTCGCGCCATTTCTGCCGCGAGATCCACCGCGGCCGCCAGTGACCGGCCCTCGCGTTTGTCCCGTTCGAAGATGGCTGCAAGCACGTCCCAAAGCTCGGGCCGTTCGGCGCAGGCATCCACGCACTCGGAGACAGACAGGGTCAGGTATTCCTGCCCTTCCCAGGTATATCGGGAGAGAAACCGGACCAGAAGCGCCAGCCAGGGCTGTTCCGGCGGAGCGGCGCGAAGACACTCCACCGCGAAAACCGGACGGCCGGACTTGAGCAAATCCAGCAGAATCTTGCGACGCCTGCGATCCGGCAGCGACGCCACCGCCAGGTAAAGCGTCTCACTCCAGCCGGGCCGGTTCTCCGCAAGCAAGTCGCTGAACTCCGACGCGTCCAGCTCCTGCGCCATCCAGCAGGCCGCAAAGTACTCCTGAAAGGACCGGTGTACGAATCCGAACTGATCCTGCCCTCGCGCGTCCGTCCCGTACTGGACCAGCACCGCATCCCGGGCATGGAGCCGGTCGATCACGCTGTCCACCTTCTGAAGCGCGTTCGGCTCGCCATCCTCCTTCAGCATGCGTTCGAAACGCCGCGCCAGATCCGGCCGGGAGATCTGCAGCAGCATGTCGTCCGACCATTGCTCCGCCTCGCCCTGCATCTCCCAGGCGAGGCGCTGCAGCAGCTTGTGTTTTTGCGTGTACTCGATCGGTCCGGGTCCCAGATCTTTCGCGTCGGCCCAGTGCTTCAGCAGGGTCTCCGCGCATTTCTCATAGAGTCCCCGGCGGCTGTCGGGAAGCTGCCCAAGGCCGAAATGCACCCGCACAATCATCGTCAGCAAGAGGGCATTCCGAGCCAGCGCCAGGATCTCCTTTCGCGACTCGAGCGCCTTCCAGAGGCGGTCGCCCTTCTGGCTCGCCGCCTCCCGGTCGGGTTCGTGGATCTCCTGCCATCCCTGAATGAAGCGGACGACCTCGTCATCATCGAACGGCTGCAGGTGGTAATGCCGGTAGGTTTCGGAATCGAACCGGTGGCGGTAGTCATGCGGCCGGCTGGTGAGAATCAGGCGGCTGTCCGCCGAGAGCGTCTCCGCGAACTCGCCAATCAGTTCGACAATCTGACTACGCCTCGCTGGTGTTGCCGCTTCGTCCAGGCCGTCGAGCAGCACGGCGAGTCCGCCCCTCTCCATCTCCCTGACAAAGAATCCGACGGGAAGCGTCTCGCCCATCCGCTGTGAGCAAAGGCGAGCGAGGCAGTCCCAGATGGTTCCGCCGTTCTGCGTGAGGCTGCTGTCCAGATCCCGGACGCGCAGGAAGACTGGCAATAGAGCCGGGAACTTTCGGCTCCAGGGAAACTTTTCGGGCTGCGCAAACCCCAGAGAGAACGCCTCCAGCAACGTCGTCTTGCCGCTGCCCGGGCCGCCCAGAATCACTGTCCTGCGCGGAGCCTTTTTCGCAGCGATCAACCGGTGCGCCGCAACGGGCTTGTCGTTCCGCGGCCGGTCCCAAAGGACTCGCGGCATCACGAACACACGGGCTATGTCCACCTCTGGCGGGCCGCTGACGTCTGCCATGCCGGAGAATCGGATAAGGCGGTGCTGGCGAACCACCGACGCGAGATACTTCTGGCGCGCGAGCGAATCCGGGCCGGCAGGAGCCTCCGGCCTCGTCGCGCCACGGATCGCCGCCTGAACACCACTCTGATGCTCGCGTCGAAAAGCCGGATCCGCTTCGAGCATCTTCTTCAGGTCCCGGAACCACCGGTCAATCTCCGAGCGAACGTTTCCGTCACGCTTTGGAAGCCCGGCCCATGCCAGGCTTTCCTGAAGCTGATCACTCAGACTGTCCAGATCGATGTGTTCGTACTGATCGCGGCCGACCTTCTCCAGCTCCTCGACCACAGGCTTGCGAGAGAAGAATTCCCCAAAGGCGGCATTGAGTTTCTCCTCGCCGCCCTCGGGACTCTGGAAACTTACTCTCCAGCGGTCGTAGACGCCCTGCCACGCGTCGTCCCAGCGCTTTCGCGTGATCTGGCTTATTGCGGCTCCGACAACTTTGTCCGCCAGGATTTCGGCGACCTTCTCCCAAATCAGCGTCATCATTCCCTCACAAAAATCGCCCGGCGGCCAGCCGGAACCCCGGCCCGCAACCGGGCGCAGTCATCTTCGTCCGGCCTGCAGTCAGGCCGGCGCCGGACCAGCGGTCTGGACATTACCGAAGCACACGGCCGCCTTCCGTAGAAGCGCGGCCTTCCCGCCACCTCCACCCCAAAAGAGCGAAAGCTGGTAATATACTGGCGCAACGAAAGCCGATGTTGTTGTTACGGTTCTGCGGTCGAGCCGCCCCGCGCCACATTGCTGACCCCCGGCCCGAAATACGGCGTCCTGAAACAGACGGCGCCGTAAACCTGTTGTATTGCCGTGCGAGGCATGCGCGATCCATGCACAGACAGACCGTCGCACCGCATCCATTGACTTCTCGCCCCGCTCATACTCCTCCGCCATCCGTACCAGCCGCCGGCGAGCCCGCGTTACCGATGCCGGCAGCAGCCTGCGGTCCTGTGCATATACCCGGAACCCGAGAAACGGTATGCCCTCCGCTACAGGAAAGATCCGCCGCTTGCGCTCATGCAAGCGCAGCCTCAGCCCCGCCAGCTTCGCTTCTGCCTCATCGCGCCACGCAGTCAGCAATGCCTTGTCGTTCGAGAAAATCAGAAAATCATCCACGTACCGGATGTAGCCCGGCACGCCCAGTTCATCGCGGAAATGATGGTCGAGCGGATCCAGATAAACATTCGCCCAAAACTGACTGGTGAGATTTCCGATCGGAAGGCCGCGGCGCCTGTCGAACGGCGTGAACAGGTCGTCGCCCGGAAAGTAGGCAATCGAGGGCGGCTGCGGATTGCTGTGCTCCACAATCGCACGCGCCAGAGCCATTACTCTGCTGTCGAATATACGCCTTGCCAGACGATCAAGCAGAATCTCGTGATCGATGCTCGGAAAGAAGAGCTTCACGTCTCCCTCAAACACATACTCGAATCGACGGCAGTATTCCGTGCACCGGTCGAGGGCGCGATGCGTGCCCTTGCCCTTCCGGTTCGCATACGAATCGAAGATAAAGGACCGTTCGAACAACGGCTCAATCGTCCGGCACAGCGCATGATGGACAACACGGTCCCGGTAAGGAGCAGCGCTGATGAATCGCTTCGCCGGTTCGTAGATGGTGAACGTACGGTACGGTCCAGGGCGATAGTGCCCGCCGAGCAGCTCGTCGCGCAGCGCCACCAGGTTTGCACCGACGTCATGATGGAAGCGCGCAACCTCGTCCTTGAAGCGCTTCCCACTGCGAGCCTCAGTGGCAGCCTGGTACAGATTCTCGAAGCTGGTCAGCTTATCCCAGAGCGTGCTCAGGCCTTTGACTCCTGCTGCCGTATCCATCCACCCACCATCGAGCCGATCTGGTTTAGCGACCGCGTTGCGTACTCGAACTGATCCAGACTGAGAAATCGCATCTCGGTACAAATCTGCAGCAGATGCCTCAGCTTCTCGAGTTCGATGTTGGCGGCGCGCAGTTCCGGGAGCTTCTCTTTGCGATAGTAAGCCTCAATCAGGTGCTCCAGAAGATCCAACTGGATCTGAACCAACCGGTCGCCGAAAAGGAATTTATAGTTTCGCGGGAATTTCTCCAGCTTGGGCAGAAACCACTTGATGAAGTCATCGGTCCTGGTCAGAACATTTTCCTTGACCGCCATGCGCAACCCCCGAAAAAAAATCCGTCAGGGCTTCGCCCTGCACCCTCCGGTTCTGCTGCCGGGCATGCTCCCGCGCAGAGAATAAAGCGTAACAGAGTAAAAGGGAAAAGGGTAAAGCCTCAGGTCCTGGCGCAACGAAAGCCGATGCTGTAGATACGGAACCGCGGCTCGATGAAGTCACGATACGCACAGGCGGCGAAGCCATGGAAGTAGCCCCACGAGCCGCCCCGCGCCACACGCGCAGCGTCATCGGACGACCATACGCTCTCCGTCCACTCCAACACGTTTCCGGCCATGTCCTCACAGCCGTATACACTGCGGCCGGGCGCGCCGTAAATGCCCACCTCCGTTGTGTCCTGGATTCGGGACTCAGAGGTATTGCAGCGCTCCGAGGCAAACGTCTCTCCCCAGGGCCAACGTCGTCCATCGATGCCCCGAGCCGCCTTCTCCCATTCCTGCTCTGTCGGAAGCCGCTTTCTCGCCCATGCAGCGAATGCCACTGCCCCGTACCAACTCACTCCCGTAACCGGATGCCGCCCGTAGCCCTTCTTCACCGCGAATCCACTGTTTGCCTTCTGAATCCGGCTTCTCTCGTGATCCAGCCACCACTCGCCTCCTTCCTCGCCGTTGCCCTCCTTGAGGAGAAACGAGCAGAACTGATCGTTGGTCACTGGATACCGGTCCATCCAGCAGCCCTGCTCCAGGACGGCAACGCGGAGGTTGGACTGTTTCTCCCAACCGAAGACAAATGGCCCAGGTGGGACCCAGACCATGTCTCCCTCGGTGCGCTGCTCGTACCGGTAGCTTGCAGCAAGCAGATAATGTACGAAGCTGACGATGGCGTCGGTCAGCGGGCACTCTGTTGCCTCTCCCGCTGAGAGCCTGCGAGACAGTTGGCGCGCCACAAAGAACTCCATGAGAGACTTGTGCGCAAACCGGTAGTTGCCGTCGTCATCGCGTATCAGGTACGACTGCGTGCGGATGTCCCGTTCGAAGAAGGCCGCCTTTCCTGCATCGTCTTTCAACCCGAAGTGGGCCACCACTCTGGCAGGGAACTCCGACCACGGCACCGTCAACCGGTTGGTGTTTTGCATCTCCCACGCGAGTTCCTCCACAAAGAACAGCCGCTCGTTCGGCGGAATCGATTCCGCCGAACGAAGTTGCAGCAGGTTGTCGGTGTAGTGCTGGTACAACGTGGCGAGATTCAGGTCTTCGTCTCGCGCTATC